>NZ_CAWPAV010000044.1:0-28219 GCF_963885725.1 Proteus sp. G4380 | reverse complement strand
TGTCTAAAGAAAAATTTGAACGTTCAAAACCGCACGTTAACGTTGGTACTATCGGCCACGTTGACCACGGTAAAACAACTCTGACTGCTGCAATCACTACAGTTTTAGCTAAAACTTACGGTGGTGCTGCTCGTGCATTCGACCAAATCGATAATGCGCCAGAAGAAAAAGCGCGTGGTATCACCATCTCTACTTCACACGTAGAATACGATACTCCAACTCGCCACTACGCACACGTAGACTGCCCAGGCCACGCCGACTATGTTAAAAACATGATCACTGGTGCTGCGCAAATGGACGGAGCTATTCTGGTAGTAGCAGCAACTGATGGTCCAATGCCACAAACTCGTGAGCACATCCTGTTAGGTCGTCAGGTTGGTGTTCCTTACATCATCGTATTCCTGAACAAATGTGACATGGTAGATGATGAAGAGCTGTTAGAATTAGTTGAAATGGAAGTTCGTGAACTTCTGTCTCAATACGATTTCCCAGGCGATGACACTCCAGTAATCCGTGGTTCAGCGCTGAAAGCACTGGAAGGCGAAGCAGAGTGGGAAGCAAAAATTGTTGAATTAGCAGAAGCACTGGATACTTATATCCCAGAGCCAGAGCGTGCAATTGACAAACCATTCCTGTTACCAATCGAAGATGTATTCTCAATCTCAGGTCGTGGTACAGTAGTTACTGGTCGTGTAGAGCGTGGTATCATCAAAGTAGGTGATGAAGTTGAGATTGTTGGTATCAAAGAAACCGCAAAAACAACTTGTACTGGCGTTGAAATGTTCCGTAAATTACTTGACGAAGGTCGTGCAGGTGAGAACGTAGGTGTTCTGCTGCGTGGTACAAAACGTGAAGAAATCGAACGTGGACAAGTACTGGCGAAACCAGGTTCAATCAACCCACACAACAAATTTGAATCAGAAGTTTATATTCTGAGCAAAGATGAAGGTGGTCGTCACACTCCATTCTTCAAAGGCTACCGTCCACAGTTCTACTTCCGTACAACTGACGTAACTGGTACTATCGAATTACCAGAAGGCGTAGAAATGGTAATGCCAGGCGACAACGTGAACATGATCGTTGAACTGATCCACCCAATCGCAATGGACGAAGGTTTACGCTTCGCAATCCGTGAAGGTGGCCGTACAGTAGGTGCGGGTGTTGTTGCTAAAGTATTAGGTTAATTCCTAGCTTTATTATTTTTGAAAAGGGCATCTGATGATGCCCTTTTTTAGTTTATGCCTCTATTAACGATAACTAGCTTATTGCCATTATTCATTTTTTATTATCATCAGCACACTTAGATAGATCTGTACGATAAATAGAAATTGAAATAACAATGATTATCATTTACTATCTTGATAGGTAGTTAATGAGGTCGTTATTATGTATGTCTGTCTGTGTCATGGTGTGAGTGATAAAAAAATTATCTCTACTGTTCATAAACATCAAATTCGAACAATCAATCAATTGCGTCAAATCCTACCTGTAGGCAGTTGTTGTGGTAAATGTATACGTCAAGCTCGTCAACTTATAGATGATGAACAACACCTCCTTTATCCTCAAATTTCTGAAGTTGCATAACAGTTTTTAATATTCCTTTCTCTCTACTTTGTATAAAAGGTCTACACTAAAAAGACTGGAAGCAAAGGAGCATAAAAATGAAAGGTGATAAAAAAATGATAGCCCACCTTAATAAATTATTAGGTGGTGAACTTGTTGCAATTAATCAGTATTTCTTGCATGCCCGTATGTTTAAAAATTGGGGATTTACTCGCCTTAATGCGATGGAATACCATGAGTCTATTGATGAAATGAAGCATGCTGATAAATATATTGAGCGTATTTTATTTTTAGAAGGTATCCCTAACTTACAAGATTTAGGAAAACTCAATATCGGTGAAGATGTTGAAGAGATGTTGCGTTCAGATCTTGAACTCGAACTAGGGGGAGCAAAAGACTTACGTGAAGCTATCGCTTATGCTGATTCAATTCATGATTATGTGAGCAGAGATCTGATGCTAGAAATCTTAACGGATGAAGAAGGGCATATCGATTGGATTGAAACCCAACTGGAGCTTATTGAACGTATCGGACTACAAAACTATCTTCAAGCGCAAATGATTGAAGAGTGATTTCATCTTTTAGCAAAAAAGAAGTATTAATCTTTCTTTATTGCTATCTATCGAATTTATAAAAACAAAGGTAACGCTATTGTTGCCTTTGTTTTTTATTTTTTAAGTTCAATTTGCTGTGGCTAGATAATTTTTATCGCTGTTTTTTTATTCTTGGCTTGATTTCATCTCTCAGGCAAGTATAATGCGCAGGCTCACTGATTTAGTGGGGCTGATTTATCAGCTAATGCAGATTTTTTTATTGCATTAATATAATACTCCCGATTGGGGAGTTATATGCAGAACGATTACACTCTCTCATCAATCGAAATGGGTACGAGTAGTAATCATTTACGTTTATAAAAAATAGTTGGAGCTCTGGTCTCATGCAGAACCAAAGAATCCGTATCCGCCTGAAAGCTTTTGATCATCGTCTGATTGATCAATCAACTGCGGAAATCGTAGAGACTGCTAAGCGCACAGGTGCGCAAGTTCGTGGTCCAATCCCACTGCCGACTCGCAAAGAGCGTTTCACAGTGTTGATTTCTCCGCACGTTAATAAAGATGCGCGTGATCAGTATGAAATTCGCACTCACAAACGTCTGGTTGACATCGTTGAGCCAACCGAGAAAACCGTTGATGCTCTGATGCGTCTGGATCTGGCTGCCGGCGTAGACGTGCAGATCAGCCTAGGTTAATCAGGTCATCAAGCGATTGAGAGGTTGAAACAATGATTGGTTTAGTCGGTAAAAAAGTAGGAATGACTCGTATCTTCACTGAAGATGGCGTTTCAATCCCTGTAACCGTTATCGAAATTGAAAACAACCGTGTTACTCAGGTCAAAGATCTAGAGAAAGACGGTTATCGTGCAATTCAGGTGACTACAGGTAGCAAAAAAGCGAACCGTGTACTGAAACCTGAAGCAGGTCATTTTGCTAAAGCTGGCGTTGAAGCTGGCCGCTTACTGCGTGAATTCCGTCTGAACGAAGGCGAAGAATACACTGTAGGTCAAAGCATTAGTGTAGAAATTTTCGCTGACGTTAAAAAAGTCGACGTTACTGGAACATCTAAAGGTAAAGGTTTTGCTGGTACTGTAAAGCGCTGGAACTTCCGTACTCAAGATGCTACCCACGGTAACTCCTTGTCTCACCGCGTTCCGGGTTCTATCGGTCAGAACCAGACTCCGGGTCGTGTATTTAAAGGCAAGAAAATGGCAGGTCAACTGGGTAACGAACAAGTTACCGTTCAGAGCCTGGAAGTAGTACGTGTTGACGCTGAGCGCAACCTGCTGCTGGTCAAAGGTGCTGTCCCAGGTGCAACTGGCAGTGACCTGATCGTTAAACCAGCTGTCAAGGCGTAACGTCGAGGAGATAGGAATGGAATTGGTAATGAAAGACGCGCAAGGCGCGCTGACTGTTTCCGAAACTACCTTCGGGCGTGACTTTAACGAAGCGCTTGTGCATCAAGTAGTCGTTGCATACGCTGCTGGTGCTCGTCAAGGTACTCGTGCTCAGAAAACTCGTGCTGAAGTTTCTGGTTCAGGCAAAAAGCCATGGCGCCAGAAAGGTACAGGTCGTGCACGTTCAGGTTCAATCAAGAGCCCAATTTGGCGCTCTGGTGGTGTTAGCTTCGCAGCTAAACCACAGGACCACAGTCAAAAAGTAAACAAAAAGATGTACCGCGGTGCTCTGAAGAGCATTCTGTCAGAACTGGTACGTCAAGATCGTCTGATCGTCGTAGAGAAGTTCTCTGTTGAAGCGCCTAAAACTAAGCTTTTAGCACAGAAACTGAAAGATATGGCTCTGGAAGATGTACTGATTGTCACAGCAGAAGTTGATGAGAATCTGTATTTAGCAGCACGTAACTTATACAAAGTAGACGTTCGTGATGCAGCAACAATCGATCCAGTTAGCTTAATCGCCTTCGACAAAGTCGTCATGACTGCTGACGCTGTGAAGCAAGTTGAGGAGATGCTGGCATGATCCGTGAAGAACGTCTGCTGAAAGTACTGCGCGCGCCGCATGTATCTGAAAAAGCTTCTATCGCGATGGAAAAATCAAACACCATCGTTCTCAAAGTTGCTAAAGACGCGACCAAAGCAGAGATTAAAGCAGCTGTACAAAAACTGTTTGAAGTCGAAGTTGAAAGTGTTAACACTCTGCTGATGAAAGGCAAAGTGAAACGTCACGGTCAGCGTATTGGTCGTCGTAGCGACTGGAAAAAAGCTTACGTCACCCTGAAGGAAGGCCAGAATCTGGACTTCGTCGGCGGCGCTGAGTAAGTCGGAGGAGTAAAGAACAATGGCAATTGTTAAATGTAAACCTACGTCTCCGGGCCGTCGCCACGTAGTTAAAGTGGTAAACCCAGAGCTGCATAAAGGGAAACCTTATGCGCCATTGCTGGAAAAGAACAGCAAATCCGGTGGTCGTAACAACAATGGTCGTATCACTACCCGTCATATCGGTGGTGGTCACAAACAGGCTTACCGTATTGTTGACTTTAAACGCAACAAAGATGGTATCCCTGCGACAGTAGAACGTCTGGAATATGATCCAAACCGTTCAGCTAACATCGCTTTAGTGCTGTATGCTGATGGTGAACGCCGCTACATCCTGGCTCCAAAAGGCCTGAAAGCGGGTGATAAAGTTCAATCTGGCGTTGATGCTGCTATCAAAACGGGTAACACCTTACCAATGCGTAATATCCCGGTTGGTTCTACTGTTCATAACGTAGAAATGAAACCAGGTAAAGGTGGTCAGTTAGCTCGTTCAGCTGGTACTTACGTTCAAATCGTTGCGCGTGATGGTGCTTATGTCACTATTCGTCTGCGTTCTGGTGAAATGCGTAAGATCCCTTCTGATTGCCGTGCAACTATCGGTGAAGTAGGTAACTCTGAGCACATGTTACGCGTTCTGGGTAAAGCTGGTGCAAGTCGCTGGCGTGGTATTCGTCCTACCGTTCGCGGTACTGCGATGAACCCAGTAGACCACCCACACGGTGGTGGTGAAGGTCGTAACTTTGGTAAACACCCAGTAACACCTTGGGGCGTTCAAACCAAAGGTAAGAAGACTCGTAAAAACAAACGCACTGAACACTTTATCGTTCATCGTCGTACTAAGAAATAATTAGAGGATAAGCCATGCCACGTTCTCTCAAGAAAGGTCCTTTTATTGACCTGCACTTGCTGAAGAAGGTAGAGAAAGCGGTGGAAAGCGGTGACAAAAAGCCTGTTAAGACTTGGTCCCGTCGTTCAACGATCTTTCCTAACATGATCGGTTTGACCATCGCTGTCCATAATGGTCGTCAGCATGTTCCAGTTTACGTTTCCGACGAAATGGTTGGTCACAAACTGGGTGAATTCGCGCCGACCCGTACTTATCGCGGTCATGCAGCCGATAAAAAGGCTAAGAAGAAATAAGGTAGGAGGAAGAGATGGAAACTATCGCTATACATCGCCACGCTCGTTCTTCTGCTCAGAAGGTTCGCCTGGTGGCAGACCTGATTCGCGGTAAGAAAGTGTCGCAAGCTCTGGAAACTCTGACCTATACCAACAAGAAAGCTGCTGGTTTAGTGAAGAAAGTACTCGAGTCTGCTATTGCTAATGCAGAACACAACGATGGCGCTGACATTGATGATCTGAAAGTAGCTAAGATCTTTGTTGACGAAGGTCCTTCTATGAAGCGCATTATGCCTCGTGCAAAAGGCCGTGCAGATCGTATTCTGAAGCGCACCAGCCACATCACTGTGGTTGTGTCCGATCGCTGAGACTCTGGAGACTAGCAATGGGTCAAAAAGTACATCCTAATGGTATCCGCCTTGGCATTGTCAAGCCTTGGAATTCCACATGGTATGCGGGTACCAATGAATTCGCTGACAACCTAGACAGCGATTTTAAAGTGCGCCAGTACTTAACTAAAGAACTGGCAAAAGCATCTGTATCTCGTATCGTTATCGAACGTCCTGCGAAAAGCATCCGTGTGACTATTCACACTGCTCGCCCAGGTATCGTTATCGGTAAAAAAGGTGAAGATGTAGAAAAACTGCGTAAAAACGTAGCGGATATCGCTGGCGTTCCTGCGCAAATTAATATCGCCGAAGTACGTAAACCTGAACTGGACGCAAAATTAGTTGCTGACAGCATCACTTCACAGCTGGAACGTCGTGTTATGTTCCGTCGTGCTATGAAGCGTGCGGTACAGAACGCAATGCGTTTAGGCGCTAAAGGTATTAAAGTGGAAGTAAGTGGTCGTTTAGGCGGCGCTGAAATCGCTCGTACTGAATGGTATCGTGAAGGTCGTGTACCTCTGCACACTCTGCGTGCAGATATCGACTACAATACCTCAGAAGCACATACTACTTATGGTGTGCTCGGCGTTAAGGTATGGATCTTCAAAGGTGAGATCCTGGGTGGTATGGCTGCGGTTGAACAGGCGGAAAAACCAGCCGCTCAACCTAAAAAGCAGCAGCGTAAAGGCCGCAAGTAAGGAGAGTCGCTGATGTTACAACCTAAGCGTACAAAATTCCGTAAAGTGCATAAAGGCCGCAACCGTGGCTTAGCTATAGGTACGGATGTAAGCTTCGGGACTTACGGTCTTAAAGCTGTGGGCCGTGGTCGTCTGACTGCACGTCAGATCGAAGCGGCACGTCGTGCAATGACCCGTGCAGTTAAGCGTCAGGGTAAAATCTGGATCCGTGTGTTCCCAGACAAACCAATCACTGAAAAGCCGCTCGAAGTCCGTATGGGTAAAGGTAAAGGTAACGTGGAGTATTGGGTTGCCTTGATCCAGCCAGGTAAAGTCCTATATGAAATGGATGGTGTGCCTGAAGAAGTGGCCCGTGAAGCATTTCAGCTAGCGGCAGCAAAACTGCCTATCAAAACCACCTTTGTAACTAAGACGGTGATGTAATGAAAGCAAAAGAGCTGCGCGAAAAGAGCGTTGAAGAGCTGAACACTGAATTGCTGAACTTACTGCGTGAGCAGTTCAATCTGCGTATGCAGGCAGCAAGTGGTCAGTTACAACAGTCTCATCTGTTGAAACAAGTGCGTCGTAATATCGCACGCGTTAAGACTTTACTGACTGAGAAGGCGGGTGCGTAATGACCGATAAAATCCGTACTCTGCAAGGTCGTGTGGTAAGTGACAAAATGGAAAAATCTGTTGTTGTTGCTATCGATCGTATGGTGAAACATCCATTATATGGTAAATTCATCCGTCGTACGACTAAACTGCATGTACATGACGAGAACAACGAATGTGGCATGGGTGACGTAGTAGAAATTCGTCAAACACGTCCTATCTCTAAGACTAAGTCTTGGGCGTTAGTTCGCGTTGTAGAAAAAGCTGTTCTGTAATAAAATAGCCTTTTCGTACGAAATAAACGGCTCAAAACTGAACGAGCCGTTTATTTTTTCTGTCCATATCGAGAATGTGGTGTTATAATGCCGCTCCCTCGTATTATGGGATATTGAACGGCCTCTTCTAATGTGGAAGTGGCTCAGTAGTAGTTGACATTTAGCGGAGCACTAAAATGATCCAAGAACAGACTATGCTGAACGTGGCCGACAACTCCGGTGCACGTCGCGTAATGTGTATCAAGGTTCTAGGTGGCTCGCACCGTCGCTACGCAGATGTAGGTGACATCATCAAAATTACCATTAAAGAAGCAATTCCACGTGGTAAAGTTAAGAAAGGTGATGTACTGAAAGCGGTAGTGGTGCGCACCAAGAAGGGTGTTCGTCGCCCTGACGGTTCTGTCATTCGCTTCGATAGCAACGCTTGTGTATTGTTAAACAACAACAGCGAGCAAGTTATTGGTACGCGTATTTTTGGGCCGGTTACTCGTGAACTTCGTAACGAGAAGTTTATGAAAATAATCTCTCTGGCACCTGAAGTACTCTAAGGAGCAGGCAATGGCAGCGAAAATCCGTCGTGAAGACGAAGTTATCGTGCTAACTGGTAAAGATAAAGGTAAGCGCGGTAAAGTAAAACAGGTTCTTTCTTCTGGTAAAGTTATCGTTGAAGGTATCAATCTGGTTAAAAAACATCAGAAGCCAGTACCGGCTCTGAACCAACCAGGTGGCATCGTTGAAAAAGAAGCTGCAATTCAAGTTTCTAACGTTGCAATCTTCAATGCGGCAACCGGCAAGGCTGACCGTGTAGGTTTTAGATTCGAAGACGGCAAAAAAGTTCGTTTCTTCAAATCTAATAAAGAAACTATCAAGTAATTTGGAGTATACGATGGCGAAACTGCATGATTACTACAAAGACGAGGTAGTCCAAAAACTGATGTCTCAGTTTGGTTACCATTCTGTCATGCAAGTCCCTCGGGTCGAGAAGATCACCCTGAACATGGGTGTTGGTGAAGCAATTGCTGATAAAAAACTGCTGGATAATGCAGCAGCTGATTTAGCAGCAATCTCAGGTCAAAAACCTCTGATCACCAAAGCACGCAAATCTGTTGCAGGCTTCAAAATCCGCCAGGGCTATCCGATCGGCTGTAAAGTGACCCTGCGTGGCGAACGCATGTGGGAGTTCTTTG
The DNA here is from genome assembly GCF_963885725.1 of Proteus sp. G4380. NCBI lineage: Bacteria > Pseudomonadati > Pseudomonadota > Gammaproteobacteria > Enterobacterales > Morganellaceae > Proteus > Proteus sp. G4380. Next base: position 19,566 of record NZ_CAWPAV010000044.1, on the reverse strand, counting down.
AACGTCTGATCTCTATTGCTGTACCACGTATCCGTGACTTCCGTGGTTTGTCCGCTAAATCATTCGATGGACGTGGTAACTACAGCATGGGCGTGCGTGAACAAATCATCTTCCCTGAAATCGATTACGATAAAGTGGATCGTGTTCGTGGTTTGGATATTACCATTACTACGACTGCGAAATCTGATGATGAAGGTCGCGCATTGTTAGCAGCGTTTAACTTCCCGTTCCGCAAGTAAGGCAGGGCATTCATGGCTAAGAAATCTATGAAAGCACGTGATGTAAAACGTGCGAATTTAGCTGAGAAATTCTTCGCAAAACGCGCAGAACTGAAAGCTATCGTTTCAGATGTAAACGTATCTGATGAAGATCGTTGGAATGCTGTTCTGAAACTGCAAACACTGCCACGTGATTCAAGTCCTTCACGTCAGCGTAACCGCTGCCGTCAAACTGGACGTCCGCACGGTTTCCTGCGGAAATTTGGCCTAAGCCGTATTAAAGTCCGTGAAGCCGCTATGCGCGGTGAAATCCCGGGCCTTAGAAAGGCTAGCTGGTAATCACCCTAATTGAATCACGGGAGTAAAGACAGATGAGCATGCAAGATCCCATCGCGGATATGCTGACCCGTATCCGTAACGGTCAGGCCGCGAATAAAGTTGCGGTCACAATGCCTTCCTCCAAGCTGAAAGTGGCGATTGCCAACGTGCTTAAGGAAGAAGGTTATATCGAAGATTTTAAAATTGAAGGCGACACTAAGCCAGAACTGGAAATCACTTTAAAATATTTCCAAGGTAAGGCTGTAGTAGAAAGCATTCAGCGCGTAAGCCGTCCAAGTCTGCGCATCTATAAAAGAAAAGATGAGCTGCCACAAGTTATGGCAGGACTGGGCATCGCTGTTGTTTCTACCTCAAAAGGTGTTATGACTGATCGTGCAGCTCGCCAAGCAGGTCTTGGTGGCGAGATTATCTGCTACGTAGCTTAATTCGGGAGGAAAGAATGTCTCGTGTGGCAAAAGCACCCGTCGTCATTCCTGCCGGCGTAGAGGTTAAACTCAACGGTCAGGTAATTACGATTAAGGGTAAAAACGGCGAGCTTACTCGTACTATCCATAATGCAGTTGAAATTCAACATGCTGACAACCAACTAACTTTCGCACCACGCGATGGTTATGCTGATGCATGGGCACAAGCGGGTACTACTCGTTCACTGCTAAATGCAATGGTTGTAGGTGTTACCGAAGGCTTCACTAAGAAACTGCAACTGGTAGGTGTAGGTTATCGTGCGTCTGTTAAGGGCAACACAGTTAACTTATCAGTAGGTTATTCACATCCAGTGGAACACCAACTGCCAGCAGGCATCACTGCTGAATGTCCAACACAAACTGAAATCCTACTGAAAGGTGCGGATAAGCAAGTGATTGGTCAAGTAGCAGCTGAACTGCGTGCTTACCGTCGCCCTGAACCTTATAAAGGTAAAGGTATTCGTTACGCCGACGAAGTTGTGCGTATCAAAGAGGCTAAGAAGAAGTAAGGTAACACTATGGATAAGAAAGCAGCTCGTATCCGTCGTGCGACCCGCGCACGCCGTAAGCTCCAGGAACTGGGTGCGACTCGCCTGGTGGTACATCGTACCCCTCGCCATATTTATGCGCAGGTTATTGCACCAAACGGTTCTGAAACTTTGGTGGCCGCTTCTACTACAGAAAAAGCTATCATTGAGCAACTGAAAAACACTGGAAACAAAGAAGCAGCAGCAGTAGTTGGTAAAATTGTTGCTGAACGCGCTCTGGAAAAAGGTATCAAATCAGTATCATTTGACCGTTCCGGTTTCCAATATCATGGTCGAGTCCAGGCACTGGCAGATGCTGCCCGTGAAGCTGGCCTTCAGTTCTAAGGTAGGAGTGTAAGATGGCTCACATCGAGAAACAAGCTGGCGAACTGCAGGAAAAGCTGATCGCGGTAAACCGCGTATCGAAAACCGTTAAAGGTGGTCGTATCTTTAGCTTCACCGCTCTTACAGTAGTTGGTGATGGTAATGGCCGCGTTGGTTTTGGATATGGCAAAGCTCGCGAAGTTCCGGCAGCAATCCAGAAAGCGATGGAAAAAGCCCGTCGCAATATGAAAACCGTCGCTTTAAACAACGGTACTCTGTTCCACCCTATTAAAGGTACTCATACAGGTTCTCGCGTATTTATGCAGCCTGCTCATGAAGGTACTGGTATCATCGCAGGTGGTGCAATGCGTGCAGTTCTAGAAGTGGCTGGCGTTCGTAACGTACTGGCTAAAACCTATGGTTCCACGAATCCGATTAACGTCGTTCGTGCAACACTGGACGCTTTAGATAGCATGAAGTCTCCAGAAATGGTCGCAGCTAAGCGTGGTAAATCCGTTGAAGAAATTCTGGGGTAATGACCATGGCTAAGACTATTAAAATTACTCAAACACGCAGTTTAATCGGCCGTCTGCCTAAACATAAGGCAACTATGGCTGGTTTAGGTCTGCGTCGCATCGGTCACACTGTAGAACGCGAAGATACACCAGCAGTTCGCGGTATGATCAACTTGGTTTCCTATATGGTTAAAGTTGAGGAGTAAGAGATGCGTTTAAATACTCTGTCTCCGGCTGAAGGTGCCAAGCATGCGCCTAAACGTGTAGGTCGTGGTATCGGTTCTGGCCTAGGTAAAACTGGCGGCCGTGGTCACAAAGGTCAGAAATCTCGTTCTGGCGGTGGCGTACGTCGTGGTTTTGAAGGTGGTCAGATGCCTTTATACCGTCGTTTACCAAAATTTGGTTTTACTTCACGTAAATCATTCGTGACTGCGGAAATCCGTCTGTCTGATTTGGCTTATGTTGAAGGCGATGTAATCGATCTGAATGCACTGAAAGCCGCAAACGTTGTTGGCCCACAGATTGAATTTGCAAAATTAATTCTGTCTGGCGAGGTTAACCGTGCAGTGACTATTCGTGGTCTGCGTGTTACCAAAGGTGCCCGTGCAGCAATCGAATCAGCTGGCGGTAAAATTGAGGAATAAGTGACAGATGGCTAAACAACCAGGGTTAGATTTTCAGAGTGCTAAAGGTGGTATAGGTGAACTAAAACGCAGATTACTGTTTGTTCTTGGTGCACTAATTGTCTTTAGGATTGGCTCTTTTATTCCTATCCCTGGTATTGATGCCACTGTGCTTGCCAAATTGCTCGATCAGCAAAAAGGCACCATCATTGAAATGTTTAACATGTTCTCTGGTGGTGCTCTTAGCCGTGCTTCTATCTTTGCGCTGGGTATCATGCCTTATATTTCGGCATCGATTATTATCCAACTATTATCAGTGGTTAACCCTCGGTTAGCGGAGATTAAGAAGGAAGGGGAGGCCGGTCGTCGTAAGATCAGCCAATATACCCGTTATGGTACTTTGGTGCTGGCGATATTCCAATCTATTGGTATCGCAACAGGCTTACCGAATATGCCAGGAATGCAAGGTCTGGTTATTAATCCAGGCTTACCATTCTATATTACGGCTGTTGTGAGCTTAGTCACAGGGACAATGTTCCTGATGTGGTTAGGTGAGCAAATCACTGAACGTGGTATTGGTAACGGTATCTCAATCATTATCTTTGCAGGTATCGTTGCAGGTCTTCCACCTGCCATTGGTCAAACCATCGAGCAGGCGCGGCAAGGCGAACTGCACTTCCTCCTGTTATTGTTGGTTGCAGTATTGGTGTTCGCGGTAACTTTCTTTGTTGTTTTTGTAGAAAGAGGACAACGTCGTATCGTTGTTAACTATGCAAAACGTCAACAAGGGCGTAGAATATACGCGGCACAAAGTACACATCTACCACTTAAGGTAAATATGGCGGGTGTAATACCGGCAATTTTTGCTTCAAGTATTATTCTGTTTCCTGGTACAATAACCTCTTGGTTTGGCGATGGTACAGGATGGGGTTGGCTGACGACAATTTCTTTAAATTTACAGCCTGGTCAACCTATTTATGTGTTACTATACGCTGCTGCAATCATCTTCTTCTGTTTCTTCTATACGGCGTTGGTTTTCAACCCAAGAGAAACGGCAGATAACCTGAAGAAGTCCGGTGCATTTGTACCAGGAATTCGCCCGGGAGAGCAGACGGCTAAATATATAGATAAAGTGATGACACGTTTAACCTTAATCGGTGCTCTGTACATTACCTTTATCTGTCTCATCCCGGAGTTCATGCGTGACGCAATGAAAGTACCTTTCTATTTTGGTGGTACTTCCCTCTTAATCGTGGTTGTGGTCATCATGGATTTTATGGCTCAAGTGCAAACTCTCCTGATGTCAAGTCAGTATGAGTCTGCATTGAAAAAAGCAAACCTTAAAGGCTAATTACCGATAAGATGGGTTTGTTTTAGAAGTTACGGAGAGTAAAAATGAAAGTTCGTGCTTCCGTCAAGAAAATGTGCCGTAACTGCAAAATCGTTAGACGTCACGGCCACGTGCGTGTAATTTGCAGTGTTGACCCTAAGCATAAACAGCGTCAAGGCTAAATTATTGCATTTTTTTCTTGCAAAGTTCGGTTGAGCTGGCTAAATTAGCCAGCCCAATCATTTATAATCATACAGTATTGTTTGAGTATCCTGAAAACGGGCTTTTCAGAATAGTACTGTATAAAGTTAATTTAGGAGTGCATAGTGGCCCGTATAGCAGGCATTAACATTCCTGATCATAAACATACCGTAATCGCTTTAACATCGATTTACGGCATTGGTAAAACTCGTTCACAGGCTATCTGTGAAGCAACGGGTATTGCTGAAAATGTTAAGATCAGTGAGCTGTCTGAAGAGCAAATCGACAAGCTGCGTGACGAAGTTGCCAAATACGTTGTAGAAGGTGATCTACGTCGTGAAGTTACCCTGAGCATCAAACGTCTGATGGATCTTGGTACTTACCGTGGTTTACGTCATCGTCGTGGTCTACCAGTTCGCGGTCAGCGTACTAAGACTAACGCACGTACCCGTAAGGGTCCGCGTAAGCCGATCAAGAAATAATCGGGGTATTTGAACAATGGCAAAAGCACCTATTCGTGCACGTAAGCGTGTAAGAAAACAAGTCTCTGACGGTGTGGCTCATATCCATGCTTCTTTCAACAACACAATCGTTACTATTACAGACCGTCAAGGTAACGCGTTGGGTTGGGCTACTGCCGGTGGTTCCGGTTTCCGTGGTTCTCGTAAATCTACTCCGTTTGCGGCTCAGGTTGCAGCAGAACGTTGCGCTGAAGCTGTTAAAGAGTACGGAATTAAGAACTTGGAAGTTATGGTAAAAGGACCTGGTCCTGGTCGTGAGTCAACTATCCGTGCATTAAACGCGGCTGGTTTCCGCATCACTAATATTACTGATGTGACTCCGATTCCTCATAACGGTTGTCGTCCACCGAAAAAACGTCGCGTTTAATAACGGTTTCGTTTTTAGGATAGTTGGAGAAAGAAAATGGCAAGATATTTGGGTCCTAAGCTCAAGCTGAGCCGTCGCGAAGGTACAGATTTATTTCTGAAATCTGGCGTTCGGGCGATTGACACCAAGTGTAAACTGGAACAAGCACCAGGTCAGCACGGCGCACGTAAACCGCGTCTGTCTGATTACGGTGTTCAGTTACGTGAAAAACAAAAAGTACGTCGTATTTACGGTGTTCTAGAGCGTCAATTCCGTAACTACTACAAAGAAGCAACACGTCTGAAAGGCAACACAGGTGAGAACTTACTTACTCTGTTAGAAGGTCGTCTGGATAACGTTGTTTATCGTATGGGCTTTGGCGCAACTCGCGCAGAAGCACGTCAGATGGTTAGCCACAAAGCAATCATGGTAAATGGTCGCGTGGTTAATATTGCTTCTTATCAGGTTTCCCCGAATGACGTAGTCAGCGTTCGTGAAAAATCGAAAAAACAGTCTCGTATTAAGGCTGCTTTAGAGCTGGCTGAACAGCGTGAAAAGCCAACATGGCTGGAAGTTGATGCTGCTAAGATGGAAGGTGTGTTCAAACGTATTCCTGAACGTACTGACTTGTCTGCGGACATTAACGAGCACCTGATCGTCGAGCTTTACTCCAAGTAAGGCTTAGCACCAAAGAGAGGACACAATGCAGGGTTCTGTGACAGAGTTTCTAAAACCGCGCCTGGTTGATATCGAGCAAGTGAGTTCGACGCACGCCAAGGTGACCCTTGAGCCATTAGAGCGAGGCTTCGGCCACACTCTAGGTAACGCACTGCGCCGTATTCTGCTTTCGTCTATGCCGGGTTGTGCGGTAACAGAGGTTGAGATTGATGGTGTACTGCATGAGTACAGCACCAAAGAAGGTGTTCAGGAAGATATCCTAGAAATACTGCTCAACCTTAAGGGGTTGGCGGTAAAAGTTCATGGTAAAGATGAAGTAATTCTTACTTTGAGCAAATCTGGCATTGGCCCTGTTATTGCAGCCGATATCATCCATGACGGTGATGTCGAAATCGTCAAGCCGCAGCACGTTATCTGCCACCTTACAGACGAAAACGCATCTATTAATATGCGTATCAAAGTTCAGCGTGGTCGTGGTTATGTGCCGGCTTCTGCCCGAATTCATTCGGAAGAAGATGAGCGCCCTATCGGTCGTTTACTAGTAGATGCGTGTTATAGCCCAGTTGAGCGAATCGCTTATACTGTGGAAGCAGCGCGTGTTGAACAACGTACCGACTTGGATAAGCTGGTAATCGAGATGGAGACTAACGGTACTATCGATCCAGAAGAATCGATTCGCCGTGCAGCGACTATCCTGGCTGAACAGCTTGAAGCTTTTGTTGACTTACGTGATGTTCGTCAGCCTGAAGTTAAAGAAGAGAAGCCAGAGTTCGATCCGATCCTGCTGCGCCCAGTTGACGATCTTGAATTGACTGTCCGCTCTGCTAACTGTCTGAAGGCAGAAGCAATCCACTACATCGGTGATCTGGTACAGCGTACTGAAGTTGAATTACTTAAGACGCCTAACCTTGGTAAGAAATCTCTTACTGAGATTAAAGACGTACTGGCGTCGCGTGGTTTATCTCTGGGCATGCGCCTTGAGAATTGGCCACCTGCAAGTATCGCTGATGAATAAGATCACAGGTTAAGGTTTTACTGAGAAGGATAAGGTCATGCGCCATCGTAAGAGTGGTCGTCAATTGAACCGCAACAGCAGCCATCGTCAGGCTATGTTTCGCAACATGGCAGGTTCTTTAGTTCGTCATGAAATCATCAAGACAACTTTGCCTAAAGCGAAAGAACTGCGTCGCGTCGTTGAGCCGCTGATTACTCTTGCCAAGACCGACAGCGTAGCTAATCGTCGTCTGGCATTCGCCCGTACTCGTGACAACGAAGTCGTGGCAAAACTGTTTACAGTATTAGGTCCGCGTTTTGCGAGCCGTGCAGGTGGTTACACTCGTATTCTGAAGTGTGGCTTCCGTGCAGGTGACAATGCTCCAATGGCTTACATTGAGCTTGTTGACCGTGCTGATTCTGAAACAGAAGCAGCTGCTGAATAATAAAATTATTATTTAGCGAAGCGAATAAAAAGACCGGATTTTTTAATCCGGTTTTTTTATTGCTATAGATTAGCAATAAATTTAAATTTATTGGTTCCTCCCTTTAATGACTCGCTACTTCTTTATTTATGTGGGTGCTATATATTTACTTCTGAATATGCTGCTATTGTGCGAAAGTAAGTATTGAGTATCGCACTATATTTCAATTCTATTTTTTTTGTTATTTGTTATGCTTACTTATCATTAGTTTGAGGAGTGATCAATGTATCGCATCGGCCAAATTGCAAAATTAGCGAATGTTACAACAGACACTATCCGTTTTTATGAAAAACAAGGATTGATGGAACATGATAGACGGACAGAAGGTGGCTATCGTCTGTATACAGAACAAGATTTGCAAAGATTACGTTTTATTCGTTATGCCAAAGAGTTAGGCTTTACTCTGGATGCTATTACTGAGTTACTTTCAATTAGAGTCGATCCTGCGCATCATACTTGTGTAGAATCAAAACATATTGTTGATGCTAGGCTAGCAGAAGTTGAGGCTCGTCTAAAAGAAATGGAAAAGATGCGTGATTCTTTAAAAATGTTAAGCAATGCTTGCTGTGGAACCGCTCATGAAAGTACATATTGTTCAATTCTAGAAATACTTGAATCTGGAGCGACAAAGCAATAATATCTGCACTGAAGATTGTTGTTCTATGCTTTATGTTCTTTAATAATTTAAGAGGTTTTTATGTCTAGCAAATATCAGCACCAAAAAGGTGTGATCAAAGATAATGCGTTAGCTGCACTTGTTCATGATCCTTTATTTAGACAACGGGTAGAAAAAAATAAGAAAGGCAAAGGCAGCTATATGAGAAAGGCAAAACATAATAAGAAAGGTAACTGGGAGGCCAGTGATAACAAATATTTTCAATTGTTATCACTGGCCTTTTAGTTTTTATTTTTGCTGATTTTTTAATAGATCACGGATTTCTGTTAATAAAGTTTCTTCTGCTGAAGGTGCAGGTGGTGCTTTAGGTTGCTCTTCTTCTTGTCTGCGCATCTTATTAATTAATTTAATCGCACAGAAAATAGCAAACGCGACAATGGCAAAATCAAAAACAGTTTGTATAAAGGCACCATAGTTTAAGATAACGGCAGGTATATCCCCATGAGCCTCTCTTAGTACTAAACTAAATTGTTTAAAATCGATCCCTCCAATGAGTAAGCCTAATGGAGGCATAATCACATCAGCTACTAAGGATGAAACAATTTTTCCGAATGCGGCACCAATGATGACACCGACTGCCATGTCAACAACATTGCCTTTCATTGCAAATTCACGAAACTCTTTGAAAAAAGCCATAACCACCCCTTATTAGTATGGATCTAGATATAAAAATATGTGTTTAGATAATAATAATAGATCAGTATCAGTAACAATCACTACTATTCTTATTTCTACACTAGAGTTATAAGAAAAATGGACTAGGTTGGAACAGTTTTTCTACTTCAGGAACATATTTTTTATCTGTAATAAACATGATCACATGGTCACCTTGTTCTATTGAGTGACTTGCATTGGCAATAATGACATCTTCATTGCGGACAATGGCGCCGATAATTGTGCCTGGCGGAAGTTTGATATCTTGAATACGTCTACCGACAACTTTTGAGGTATTTTCATCACCATGTGCAATGGCTTCAATAGCTTCAGCAACACCGCGACGTAATGAGGAGACACTGACAATATCTGCTTTGCGAACATGACCTAATAGTGCTGAAATAGTGGCTTGTTGCGGAGAGATGGCAATATCAATGACTCCACCTTGGACTAAATCAACATAAGCACTGCGTTGAATAAGTACCATGGCTTTTTTTGCCCCCATACGTTTTGCGAGCATTGCGGACATGATATTTGCTTCATCATCATTAGTGAGTGCAATAAAGACATCGATTTGCTCAATATGCTCTTCAGCGAGTAGCTCTTGATCAGATGCATCACCATAAAACACGATAGTATCATGGAGGAGCTCTGCTAACTCGGTAGCACGTTGTTGATTATGCTCAATCAGCTTAACGCTATAATCTTTTTCTAATCTTGCCGCTAATCCTGCTCCAACGTTTCCGCCACCAACAATCATAATGCGTTTATAAGGTTTTTCTAATCGTTGTAGCTCACTCATTACTGCGCGAATATGTTGTGATGCCACCACGAAAAAGACCTCATCACCCGCTTCAATAATGGTCGATCCTTGAGGGCGAATAGGTCTATCTTGGCGAAAGATAGCCGCAACACGAGTATCAATATGTGGCATATGATCACGTAGAGTGGATAGTGCATTACCCACAAGTGATCCACCATAGTAGGCTTTTACTGCCACGATACTGACTTGACCTTCAGCAAAGTTTACTACCTGTAGGGCACCGGGGTATTGAATTAGTTTATAGATATAATCTATAACGAGGTGTTCCGGGGAGATGAGGTAATCAATAGGAATTGCTTCTGGTAAAAAAAGTTTATCTGCTTCACGAACAAATTCAGAGGCTCGGATACGAGCAACTTTATTGGGAGTATTAAATAAAGTATAAGCGACTTGGCATGCTATCATATTTGTTTCGTCAGAATTTGTGACGGCAACTAGCATATCCGCATCTTCAGCCCCCGCTTCTCTTAAGACTCTCGGATGAGATCCATGACCATTTACAACTCTTAAATCAAATTTATCTTGAAGTTGACGTAAACGGGTAGCATCAGTATCGACAACAGTAATATCGTTATTCTCACCGACAAGATTTTCAGCGAGAGTGCCACCCACTTGACCTGCGCCTAAGATAATAATTTTCATCGTCAGTTCTCAGAATATTCGATTAACAAATAAAAGATCAATGTCTGTTCACATCGATCTTGTGTTGGAATAGTAGCTTCTTTTAGATCTGATATCATCTTTTATCAGAAGATCATTTTTTGTTGATCAGCGCATAAAAGAAGCCATCACCGCTATATTGCTCCGGTAAGCATTGATGCTGATAGTCACATTGAGCATCTTGCATTGACGATAAGAAGGCTGCAATTTGTTGGCTATTTTCTTCCGGTAAAATAGAACAAGTAGCATAAACTAATGTGCCGCCTGATTTTAGGTATGGCCATATAGCATGTAATATTTCTTTTTGAATTTGCGCTAACTGAGCTATGTCTTCATTACGACGTAGCCATTTGATATCTGGATGGCGACGTATAACGCCAGTTGCTGAGCAAGGAGCATCAAGTAAGATCCTGTCAAATTGCATATTTGCACACCATTGCTCTGGATAACGTCCATCACCACTTTTGACTGTGGCATGTAGTTTTAAGCGGTTTAGATTTTCTTTAACTCTGGCTAAACGTTGCTCATCGATATCAATGGCGAGAACATGCGCTTTAGGGGCTATTTCTAAGATATGGGTTGTTTTTCCCCCAGGGGCTGCACATAAATCAAGAATTTGTTCGTTATTTTGTGGCGCTAATAATTCTGCACAACGCTGAGCGCTGCGGTCTTGAACAGTGACCCAGCCCTCATTAAACCCTGGTAACAGGTGAACATTACAAGGTGTTTCTAAACGAATAGCATTGGGATGGTGGTCATCGGAGAACGCGCTGATCCCTTCTTTTTCAAGCAGCGCTAAGTACTGTTCACGTGAATGATGTATTTGATTTACCCGTAACCACATTGGCGGCTTTTGGTTATTTCCTTCAATAATACTTTCCCATAGCTCAGGGTAGGCATTTTTTATTCGTGTGAGTAACCAAGAAGGGTGCAAATAACGGCTATCATTATTTTGGAAACGTTCCATTAATACATCTTGTTGACGCTGAAATTGGCGTAATACACCGTTAATTAACCCTTTTAATTGTGGTTTTTTCAGTGCGATCGCACCATTAACAGTTTCAGCGAGTGCTGCATGGGCAGGAACTCGAGTATAAAGGAGCTGATATAAACCGACCATAATGAGGTAATGTAAAATTCGTTGTTTACCTTTCAGTGGTTTATCCATTAGTTGTTGGATGATCCATTCTAGCTGGGGTAAGGTACGTAAGGTACCAAAGCAGAGCTCTTGCAAGAGCGCTTTGTCTTTATCTGAAATGTTTTTTTGTAATTCAGGGATCACCGAACTTAATGATAAGCCTTGATCTAAAACTTGAGCTATTGCCTTTGCTGCAATACTGCGTAAGTTGTATGACGTTTTCATAGTGAATTAGCGTTTATATATTGGCCGCCAGAGAAGAATAATATTGGCGTGAAAAAAGGACCCCCTGAAATATTGTTATTTCAAGGGGTAGTATCATTATTGAATGATTTTCCCAGGGGTAAACCAATCTCTTTTGGAATTTAGGAAATCGGCTGATGCCATAGGTTTTTTACCTGATGGTTGAAGCTTGGTGATATTTAAAATGCCTTCACCTGTTACGATATAAATGCCTGTTTTATCTGCTTTCAATAATGTACCTGGTATTTGATTGGTATTATCCGACGCGATAACTTGCGCTTCCCATACTTTCACCGGCTGATCATCGAGCATAAAAAAGCTCATAGGCCATGGATTAAACGCTCTAATACAACGTTCTATCTGTTGTGCAGATAACGACCAATTAATTTTTGCTTCTTCCTTTGATAGCTTTTCTGCGTAATTCGCTAGGCTATCATCTTGTTTTTCCGCTTTTAACTCACCGCTAATGATAAGATCTAATGTATTAATTAGTGCTTTAGGCCCCAGCTCTGCTAATTTAGCATAAAGAGAAGCACTCGTGTCTTGATGAGTAATTGGGCATGATGCTTTATAAAGCATATCGCCAGTATCTAAACCAACATCCATTTGCATAATGGTGACGCCAGTTTCTGTATCGCCCGCCCATAAGGCACGTTGGATAGGTGCAGCACCTCGCCATTTAGGTAGAAGAGAGCCATGGACGTTTAAGCAACCCAAACGAGGGATATCAAGTACTGCTTTGGGTAAAATCATACCATAAGCAACAACAATCATAACGTCAGGTTGTAGTGCTTTGATCCACTCATGATTCTCTTCTGGTTTTAACGATGTCGGTTGATAAACAGGAATGTTATTAGTTAATGCCAGTTCTTTCACTGGATTAATCGTCAGCTTCTTACCTCTTCCTGCGGGTTTATCTGGTGGCGTTAATACCCCAACAATATGATGTTGAGTTGATAACAGAGCAGCTAAATGTCGGGCTGCAAAGTCGGGTGTTCCCGCAAAGATAATACGTAATGAATCAGACACGTTTTTTTCCTGTTACAAGTAAATCACTATTGTCCCGCTTTTGCTCTTCTCTTATCGAGCTTTTCAACTTTTTGGCGGATACGTTGGCGTTTTAATGGAGATAAGTAATCCACAAATAATTTGCCAACTAAATGATCCATCTCATGTTGAATACAAATAGCGAGTAAGTCATCAGCTTCTAATTCAAAAGGTTGTCCGTTGTAATCAAGCGCTCTTACTTTTACGCGCTCTGCACGAGGCACAAATGCGCGTTGTTCAGGTATTGATAAACAACCTTCCTCTATTCCGGTATCACCTTCCTGATCAAGAAGTTCTGGATTAATGAGTACCAGTTTTTGATCTCGTGTTTCAGAGATATCAATGACGATGATGCGCTGGTGGATATCCACCTGTGTCGCAGCTAAACCGATACCTTCTTCCAAATACATTGTTTCAAACATATCATCGACAATTTTTTGAATTTCGGCATCAACTTTTTCGACTGGCTTTGCAATGGTGCGAAGGCGCTCGTCTGGATAATGTAATACGTGTAATACTGCCATAATTTATTTGGACTGTTTCTAAAATGTGAATGAGAATTAACGTCTATTCTAGACATTTATTGTCTGGATTGACAGTATTTGCTGAGTTTAGCACTCACCTTGTATGTTAAAAAATAACACTAGGATAATGCATGGATGCCAGAGAAATATGGATAAGACTTAATGTTGTTTCAAGATTGCCAGTAAATAAAGCGATTAAGGTGGTGGAATACTTACAATCATTGACGCAACTAAATCGTAAAGTGTTACTAGAATGTGGCCTATCAGAACAACAAAGTCACCAATTTATGAGGCTTCAGGCAAATTGTGTCAAAAGTACATTAAAGTGGCTAGATAAAAATGAATCATCACTCTTAACAATTTCTGATTCAGATTATCCTTTGCTATTAAAGCAAATATCTTCTCCACCTCTTTTGCTTTTTGTTGCAGGTAATAAAGAGCATTTAAAAAGCACACAAATTGCATTAATTGGTAGTAGAGATGCTACACAGTATGGAACTAAGTGGGCGACTTATTTTGCACAACAGCTCGTGAAAAATAAATTCACAATTACAAGCGGGTTGGCGCAAGGGATTGATGGTGTTGGACATCGTAGTGCTTTAAAACATCATGGCGTCACTATTGCTGTATTGGGGAGTGGTTTAGAACAAATTTACCCATCATTTCATCGTCGACTAGCAGAGCAAATCAAAGAGTCGGGTGTTCTTGTTTCAGAGCATCTCCCGATGGCACCACCTTTAGCTCGTCATTTCCCGCAAAGGAATAGAATTATTAGTGGATTGAGTTCAGCTCTCTTAATTGTAGAAGCTGGCATAAAAAGTGGATCTTTAATCACTGCCAATTATGCTCTACAACAAGGCAAAGAATTGTTTGTGTTACCCGGATTACTGGGTGATTCACACTTTGAAGGAAATCATCAGTTGCTAAAACAGGGGGCGAATTTAGCCTCTTCGCCAGATGATATTATGGAATATTTAAATAGCTCTTGGCAGTGGTTAATCTTTAATCATAATGATGATTTACAGGACGAGCATATTGCAGAGGTTGGCTCAGCTGCCAATAAAAAAGAGTCCAGCAATATGCCATTAGAAATTGAAAAACTTACACCCACTCAACAGCAATCAATAAATTTGATATTGCCTTTGTTAGGTTTTGATAAAGCTATCCCGATTGATATTATTGCGAATAAGAGCGGTTTATCCACATCAGATTTAGCTCCTCTTTTATTAGAGCTTGAGCTTATCGAAAAAGTCGCTATTGTGGCGGGTGGCTATATTCGATTGGAATAAGTGTTATGAGGTAAGACAATGGCAAAAATAATGCCGTTTACGTATCCATCTGAGCAAGAAAAATGTCCTGAATGTGGCAGTGATTTAATTATAAGAAATGGTGGTCATGGCCCTTTTCTAGGATGTTCTGCTTATCCTAATTGCCATTATATTAAGGCGTTGAAATCTCAAGGCGATGGACAGGTTATTAAAGTATTAGAAGGACAGCCTTGCCAATGTTGTGGCGCAGATTTAGTTTTACGACAAGGTAAGTTTGGCATGTTTATAGGCTGTAGCAATTATCCTGCTTGTGAGCATATAGAACAAATTGATAAACCTGATGAGACTGTGATTCATTGTCCTCAGTGCGAGAAGGGCAAATTATTACAGCGTAAGTCTCGGTTTGGTAAAATATTTTATGCTTGTAACCAATATCCTGAATGTCAATTTGTACTAAATAATAAACCGATTAATGGTGAGTGCGAATATTGTCATTATCCATTATTGATGGAAAAGAGGTCTTCTCAAGGAGTAAGATTAGTGTGTGCCAGCAAATTGTGTGGCAAGCAACAAACAAAAAGAGAAGAACATGAATAACGAAGTATCACCTGTAAATAATACAATTATAGAAGCACTGCAAAATAATCAAGTTATTGCCTATCCAACAGAAGCTGTGTTTGGTGTCGGTTGTGATCCTGATAGTGAAAGCGCGGTAATGGCATTACTTGAGTTAAAACAGAGAGCCATTGAGAAAGGGCTTATTTTAATTGCTGATAACTATGAACAATTAAAACCTTATATTGATGATAACGCATTGACTCAAGAACAGCGGGAGCGGATGTTTGCCTCTTGGCCAGGCCCAATCACTTGGGTTATTCCAGCTAAGTCAACAACGCCAAAATGGCTAACAGGGCGGTTTTCTTCCTTAGCTGTAAGGGTTACGGATCACCCTATTGTGAAAGCATTATGTGTGGCTTATGGCAAACCATTAGTATCAACCAGCGCAAATTTAAGCGGACTTCCTCCATGCCGTAGTGTTGAAGAAGTACAAGAGCAGTTTCGTAACCGAATTGCTATTGTAAATGGCGAGGTTGGTGGCAGAAAAAATCCTTCTGAAATTAGAGATGCACTCACAGGTGAGCTATATCGACAAGGATAATGATGCTATGGAAAAATATGTAGTGATGGGCAATCCCATTGAACATAGTCAATCTCCTTTTATTCATCAGCTTTTTTCGAAACAGTCAGGGATTGATTATGAATATGGGCGTTTACTGGTTCCATTAGGCGAATTTGATAAAGTAGCAACGCAATTTTTTTCTCAAGGTGGACGTGGAGCTAATGTTACCGTTCCTTTTAAGGAAGATGCTTTTCGCTTTGTGGATAAATTAACACAAAGAGCACAAGCCTGTGGTGCCGTTAATACTATTTTAAAATTAGATGACGGCACGTTATTAGGTGATAATACTGATGGTCAGGGCTTAATTCTTGATTTAGCTAGGTTGGATTTTATTATCCCCGGAAAAATATTATCGGTTCTTGTTATTGGGGCTGGTGGTGCTACACGAGGGATATTATTACCATTATTAAATTATAATTGTGATATTACTTTGACTAATCGCACTGTTGAAAAAGCACAACAATTAGCACAAGAATTTAGCCAATTTGGTACAATTAGAGCTAGTGCTCCACAAAATGTTACAGATAAACATTATGATCTAATTATTAACGCCTCTTCATCTAGTATGACGGACGATATTCCACCTATACCTGATAGTGCTTATGGTTTTAAAACTGCTTGTTATGATTTGTATTATAAGGCAGGTATGACTTCTTTTTTATACCATGCATTAAAAAATGGTAGTACACGCTTATCTGATGGCCTAGGTATGCTCGTAGGGCAAGCCGCTTATGCCGTTGAGTTATGGTATGAGCGAGTACCTGATATTAATCCAACAATAAATATTTTAAGAGAAAATTTGAATAAATGAATCAATCCATTCAATTTCCTGATCGTGAGCAGTGGCTTGAAGATCAAAATTGCGTTCTTTTCCCTATCATGGTCAATGGAATGTTATTTGATTGCCAAATCACCGAACAAGAGCTAAAGGCACGCTTTGGTGAGAATAGCAATGCTTTTTGTTTGTTTAAGCAGCATCGATGGGAAATTGAAGAAGAATTTGAAGAGTTGGCTAAGCTGTATGAAGTGTCAACTCTTCATCCATTTTACTGTTTATCAATGGCGGAATGAGCCGTTGATAAATAGTCGTTCTTCCACTTTACGTAATTATTAGCAGAGTAGATAAAGTGTTGTATTTCTGCGGGCGTGAGTGGGCGGATCTTTTTTACTGGGCTACCTAAATAAAGAAAACCACTTTCTAGTCGTTTACCAGGTGGTACTAGGCTTCCTGCGCCGATCAAAACATTATCTTCAATAATTGCACCATCAAGTAAGATTGATCCCATGCCGACTAATACTCGGTTTCCGATTGTACACCCATGTAACATTGCTTTGTGTCCAACAGTCACATCATCACCGATGATGAGAGGAAAACCATTAGGGGTATTTTCTGATGCATGTGTAACATGTAGCACTGAGCCATCTTGAATATTAGTCCTTGCTCCTACACTGACATAGTTAACATCACCGCGGATCACAACCATTGGCCAAATGCTGACATCTTCACTAAGGCGTACATCACCAATAACAGTGGCTGTCACGTCAATATAAACATCTTTAGCAATGGAAGGTGATAAGTGTAAGTAACTTCTAATAGTGGAATGGCTCATGATTGACCTCATACGAATATTGTGGCGGTACTTTGCTGTAATTGTAATATAGAAAAGCATAGCAGTGAGCAGGTATATCTGACGAGAGAATAATCCAGAGTATTATTTTTAACTGAAATAAATAGCGATGATAATAAAAGTAAGTGGATCGATGATGATCGATAGAAGATAACGAATAGACAAAACGGTTATTGGTAGTATAATTTTTGTGCTACTAGCGGGGTTTTAGTGTCAAAAATAGACGTGTAGCTTAAAAATAGAGCGAACAGAAAAAAAATTGAAATAAATACTTGCGCTAATCTGAGAAGCCCCTATAATGCGCACCCACTGACCGACGATGAGCTGACAACAGCAACGACGGAAAGGGAAGAGAAAAGAAAAAAGTTTGAAAAAACTCTTGACTCTTCAGAGGAATAGCGTAATATACGCCTCCTCGCAACAACGCAGAAGACCGGAAACGGCAGCGATAGTTGCACTGCTCTTTAACAAATTATCAGACAATCTGTGTGGGCACTCGCAGAGACGATATCTTCTAAAAAATTAGATGTATCAAGTCTTGAAGAGTGACTAACAAGTTAATTCATATAATGAATAAGCTAAGTTTTCGATTTCTTTGAGCATCAAACACTTTTAATTGAAGAGTTTGATCATGGCTCAGATTGAACGCTGGCGGCAGGCCTAACACATGCAAGTCGAGCGGTAACAGGAGAAAGCTTGCTTTCTTGCTGACGAGCGGCGGACGGGTGAGTAATGTATGGGGATCTGCCCGATAGAGGGGGATAACTACTGGAAACGGTGGCTAATACCGCATAATGTCTACGGACCAAAGCAGGGGCTCTTCGGACCTTGCACTATCGGATGAACCCATATGGGATTAGCTAGTAGGTGGGGTAAAGGCTCACCTAGGCGACGATCTCTAGCTGGTCTGAGAGGATGATCAGCCACACTGGGACTGAGACACGGCCCAGACTCCTACGGGAGGCAGCAGTGGGGAATATTGCACAATGGGCGCAAGCCTGATGCAGCCATGCCGCGTGTATGAAGAAGGCCTTAGGGTTGTAAAGTACTTTCAGCGGGGAGGAAGGTGATAAGGTTAATACCCTTATCAATTGACGTTACCCGCAGAAGAAGCACCGGCTAACTCCGTGCCAGCAGCCGCGGTAATACGGAGGGTGCAAGCGTTAATCGGAATTACTGGGCGTAAAGCGCACGCAGGCGGTCAATTAAGTCAGATGTGAAAGCCCCGAGCTTAACTTGGGAATTGCATCTGAAACTGGTTGGCTAGAGTCTTGTAGAGGGGGGTAGAATTCCATGTGTAGCGGTGAAATGCGTAGAGATGTGGAGGAATACCGGTGGCGAAGGCGGCCCCCTGGACAAAGACTGACGCTCAGGTGCGAAAGCGTGGGGAGCAAACAGGATTAGATACCCTGGTAGTCCACGCTGTAAACGATGTCGATTTAGAGGTTGTGGTCTTGAACCGTGGCTTCTGGAGCTAACGCGTTAAATCGACCGCCTGGGGAGTACGGCCGCAAGGTTAAAACTCAAATGAATTGACGGGGGCCCGCACAAGCGGTGGAGCATGTGGTTTAATTCGATGCAACGCGAAGAACCTTACCTACTCTTGACATCCAGCGAATCCTTTAGAGATAGAGGAGTGCCTTCGGGAACGCTGAGACAGGTGCTGCATGGCTGTCGTCAGCTCGTGTTGTGAAATGTTGGGTTAAGTCCCGCAACGAGCGCAACCCTTATCCTTTGTTGCCAGCACGTAATGGTGGGAACTCAAAGGAGACTGCCGGTGATAAACCGGAGGAAGGTGGGGATGACGTCAAGTCATCATGGCCCTTACGAGTAGGGCTACACACGTGCTACAATGGCAGATACAAAGAGAAGCGACCTCGCGAGAGCAAGCGGAACTCATAAAGTCTGTCGTAGTCCGGATTGGAGTCTGCAACTCGACTCCATGAAGTCGGAATCGCTAGTAATCGTAGATCAGAATGCTACGGTGAATACGTTCCCGGGCCTTGTACACACCGCCCGTCACACCATGGGAGTGGGTTGCAAAAGAAGTAGGTAGCTTAACCTTCGGGAGGGCGCTTACCACTTTGTGATTCATGACTGGGGTGAAGTCGTAACAAGGTAACCGTAGGGGAACCTGCGGTTGGATCACCTCCTTACCTAA
>NZ_CAWPAV010000043.1:0-8723 GCF_963885725.1 Proteus sp. G4380 | reverse complement strand
ATAAAAAACAACTCTGAATACTACTTCACTATTATAAATATTTTTTCTAATGGGGAAAAAAAAGAGATCTCAGTCATGCTATCCCCTTTTAGTGAAATTAATATAGGAAAAAATCATTTTGGTACAGCTAAAGTAGGCTGGAGCTATATAAATGATTTTGGTAATGAAGTTAATATCAACATAAAAAATAGCGAATAGTATTAATTATGATAAAGTTATCTCCTATTTCTTTACTCTTATTATTTACGCCCTATGTATATGCAAATGCACTTTACTTACAAGCAATTGAAAACCACAATGGAAATATTGATTTTTCACTCTTGCTTAATGAAAATTTTCTCGAAGGAACCTATAACATAACAATTTATATAAATAACAATAAAAAACAAAATGCTGAGATATCATTTAAAAACAAAAACAATAACTTAACTCCAATAATAACTCTATTTGATTTAAAACAATGGGGAATAAACACCAATTATTACGAGCCTTTAAAAAATAAGTTAGACAACGATATCGTTGACTATGATTTATTAAAAAAATTATTTAATATAAAATTAGAAATTAACAAACAGTCGATTTACTTTAAAGTACCATTAATTGCGATAGAAAAAAACACTTCATATTCCAAAGAAAAATTGGATGATGGTGATAATGCTGCTTTCATTAAATACAACTATCAAGGCCATTATTATAAACAAAATAGTTTAAATGGACAACACATACATAACCTACAGCTATATAATGGAATTAATTTATTTGCATGGCGTTATCGTCAAGATCTAAACTATAATAATAATAATTCTTTTTCTATAAACCAGCAATATGTATATAGGACACTTAGAAATATTAATTCTATTTTAACTATGGGTGATTTCTATGCTTATTCTCCTAACTTAAACACTTATAAAATACTAGGCGTGCAAATCAATAGCGATAATGCAATGAAAGATGGCTCCCTAGTAGGTTATGCACCCATTATAAGTGAAACCGCCTATACCTATGCAGAAGTTAGCATTGAGCAAAATGGAGAAACACTATATAGCACATCTGTACCACCTGGGCCATTTACTCTTAATAACCTTCCCTCTTTAGGTACAAATGGTGAATTAGTATTAATTATAAAAGAAGAAAATGGCGAAGTAAGAAAGAAGAAAATCTGGAATTATTCTTCACAGTATTTATTAAGAAAGAACCAATGGAATTATTACTATACTATGGGTTTAGTAAACAATCCTCAAAAAAGACAGTTTCCTTCTAATAAGAAAAAAGAACTATTAACTCAATTGAATTTAAGCTATGGAGTGAGCAATTATTTAACGACAATGATAGGAGCTGAAAAAAAAGGAGATGATATTAAAGCACTTATTGGAAATACCCTAGGATTAAATATCCTGGGTATAGTCTCATTAGAAAACGCTTGGATAAGAGAGAAATATCATCAACAATATCAGTCCAATAAGATTAATTACCAAAAAGTATTTTCTATGGAAAATACAACTATTTCATTAAACTCATCATTCTACTTTAGATTTAAAGAGAATTATGCTGTAAATAAAGAATATAAGAAATATGATTTAGGATTTCACTTTTCACAATCATTAAATAATAATATTGCTTTAACGTTGGGGTATAATATTGCAACCTATTATCACTCAAAAGAAAAAAGCCAACGACTTTTTATTAATACTAGTTCAAATTATAAAAAACTTTCCTATTCATTAGAGCTAGAGAATAGCAAAGATCAGTACAGCAATAATAATCAATTATCAATTTTTTTAAATTATCCTATTGGTCAAGATCTCTCTCATTGGGCAACAGCAAGGATCAATTATGATAATAGAGATAAATATTTTCATGAGAATATTTCATTTAGTGGAAATACATTAGAAAATAATCGGTTAAATTATAACCTTAACTTTTCTAAGAATAATAAAGAACACTTAGATTCATCAATGAAAATTAGTTATTTAAGTAGGATAGCCAAACTAAATATAAACTCTCGATTTAATAAAGATAGTTATTCTTTAGGCTATGGACTCAATGGCGGCATTGTGTTTCATAATGGAGGAATAACTTTAGCCCAAGATCTAAATGATAGTTTTGCTATCCTAAATTTTGCAGGTGCTAAGAAAGTAAAAATAATAGGAAAGCCAACGATAGAATCAGACCGAAGAGGTTATTTAATCATTCCTAATTTAACTAGTTACCATAACAATAAGTTCCACATTGATGCGAAATCATTAGATTATAATTATAATATTGATAATTATAGCTATCATTTAATTCCTACTAAAGGAGCTATTATTGCAAAAAATATTAAGATAACTAAAGGAGAAAGTGCTTTATTTACATTTCACCAAAACATTCCTTTTGGTGCAACAGCCTATGTGAAAAATTCTGATGGTACCCTATCCGATATATCCTATGTAAATGAAGATAATAAATTATATATTTCTAATTTACCCATCTTAGGAAAGATTTTTGTAAAATGGGGAAGTTCCAACAAACAACAGTGCTCATTTAACTATCAATTAAATGATAATGAAAAACAAAATAGAATTTATTTTAAAACTGTAAATTGCATTAAAGAGGAATAATATATAAAAATGAAATACATTATTATTTTAATTTATTTACTCTCATTCCATTGTTATTCTGATGAATCAAAATTTAGTAACAATTGCGTTTATGACGATATAAAAGACAATGGTTTTATTCCAGTACATAATATTAGATTTAAAGCTAGTGATATTGATTTAGGTGTCGATATTGGCCAACCTATCGCAGAAATGAGTTTTACTGATGCCGCTCTATCTACGTCAATTCTTCATTGTAAAAAGAAAGTTGATCTAAAATTAATCATTAACGCAAGGCATTATAAAGATGATATTTTTAAAACAAATATTCCAGGAGTTGGCTTTAAGATATCATTTAATAAAACACCTTTTAACTTAGTAGGCGATGAGTTTAATGTAACGCCTGAATATGCAAATGTCTGTAACGCTCAAACTAGAAAAGAAGGATATAAAAATATTTATTGTACTGATAGTTGGCCAAGACTATATATTCAATTAATAAAAATAGGTGAAATCGTTCTAGAACCTCTGAGCGACATATTTGTTATAGATGATTTTCTTGTTTATACATTAGATAATAAAAAATTTACTTATAATAATTTGATTATTGAGAAGCCTCAGAATAAAGTTTGCGAACTTAATATTGAACAACCTAATATTGAATTAGCGCCTGTAGAAAAAAACAGTTTAAGCGATTCAATACCCGCTAATGAAACACATTTTTCTATTGGTGTTATTTGTAACCAAGATACATTAGTTTCATTAAAGCTTGATGCACCTGCTATTTATAAAAGTAGAAATACTAATTTATTAACACTTCTAAATAATGGCACCCCTTCTGGGGTAGGTTTATCAATTAAATATAATGATAATAAATATTATTTAGGTAATGTTATTTATAATAGCGTTCATAGAACACCTTCGACGGAATATACTTTTCCTTTTTCAGTAGGTTATGTGAAAATGAGTGAAAACATCTTGCCTGGCAAGGTAACATCACAAATTAATGTAAACTTAGAATATAAATAATTTATTTCCCCTATGAAAAAACATTTAACTCCTATTATCATGTTATTAATATTACTACCTGTGTTTTCTGTAAATGCTTATTATATCTATGAAACTAGCTGTGAATACATAATGGATGATAATAAATCAAAAGAGAACCAAGAAGTTATATTGAAGATATCAAATTGTCCATCAATAATAAAAAACGCTAATAGAATATTGAATATTAAAAAGAACACTGCCATTTCAATAAAAAATAGCGCAATAACATCTTTTATCTTAGACAGTAATAAAGTGGTTTTAGCTGACAATATTAATGATCAATTTACCATTTCAGTACATTATCAATAATAGTAGTATATAAACCCACAATGGCCATAACTCACCATTGTGGGTTTATCTATCAGCTTTAACTTAATGAGATAGACTCAATAGCTTGTAAGATGCGTTTATCAGAGATGGGATAAGGCGTTCCTATCTGTTGAGCAAATAAACTCACTCTTAATTCCTCTATCATCCAACGAATATTTTGTACCTCTTCTTGCTGTTTTTGCTTCTCGGTTAACTTAGCTAACCACTGTTGCCACTGCAAAATGACATTTTCAACTCGGCTCATTTGTGCTCTATCACGGTTAGGATCAATCGCTAATTTCTCCATACGTTTTTCAATAGCACTGAGATAGCGAGGAATATCCGCAAGACGTTTCCAACCATGGGATGTGACAAATCCGGGGAAAACTAATTGATTAAGTTGTGCTTTAATATCAGACAATGCAAAAGCAACACTAATATCAACCCGCCCTTTTAAGCGTTTATTAATCGCAAATACCTGAGTTAAAATAGATTCAACTTGTTTAGCAATTTCGACAACAACATCGTTTAATTCAGCACGGACATAATCTTGAAGTTTTTGGTATTGCTCTTCTTGCCATATTAATCCCCCATAAGAAGCAATAAGTTTATCAACCCCACAAGCAATACAGTCATCAATCAGATCTAGCACCTTGCCATAAGGATTAAAATAAAGACCTAATTTTGCTTTATTAGGCAATTTTTCATGCAAGTATTTAATGGGTGAAGGAATATTAAGTAGTAATAACCGTCTTATCCCCTGCCACATTGCCGCTTGTTGCTCTGTTTCTGTTTCAAATAGCTTGATACCAACACTATTCTTTTCATCCACTAATGCCGGATAGGCTTTAACTGAATAGCTACCACGCTTTTGTTCGTAGCGTTGTGGCAAGTCACCAAAACTCCAAATATGTAAATCTTGCTGCTCAATACCATCATCTGCTACCGCTGATAATGTTTCTTGAACTTTGTCCTTTAAACGTGCTTTTAACTGATTAAGATCTTTTCCTTCAGCAAGGGTTTTATTATTGTCACCAACAACTCGAAAAGTCATTTTTAAGTGATCGGCCACTTGCTCAAGTTGCCAACTATCACGTTCGACCGTAACGCCGGTCATTCTACGTAGCTCTTTTTCTAATTTATCGAGTAATTCACCTTCAGGGGTAACCACTCGTTCTAAAAAAGCTGAAGCGTAATTAGGCGCAGGAACAAAATTACGACGTATAGGTTTAGGTAATGATTTTATTAAGGCAACGACTAATTCATGACGAATACCCGGAATTTGCCAATCAAAACCTTCATCTTTAACCTGATTTAAAATCGGTAATGGAATATGGACAGTGACGCCATCTGCTGCTGTACCTGGCTCAAACTGATAAGTTAAGCGTAATTTTAAATTATCTTGATGCCAATAATTTGGATAATCTAATGCACTAACACGTTTAGCATCTTCTTTGATAAGCATGCTTTTTTCAAAGCTCAGCAAATCAGGTGAATTCTTTTGCGCTATTTTCCACCATTTATCAAAATGGCGGGTAGAAATAACATCTTGTGGTATTCGTTGATCGTAGAATGTAAACAGCGTTTCATCATCTACTAAAATATCGCGACGACGTGATTTATGCTCTAACTCTTCAACCTCAGTACGTAATTTTAAATTTTCACGGAAAAAAGCATGCCGAGTTTGCCAATCGCCCTCTACCAACGCATGGCGAATAAATAACTCTCGACATAATAGTGGATCGATTTTGCCATAATTTACTAATCGTGAGGCCACAATAGGTAAACCATATAAGGTGACTTTTTCATTAGCCATTACCGCACCCTGTGCTTTTGACCAATGAGGCTCACTATAGTGATATTTAACTAAGTGGGTCGCGATAGGTTCAATCCATTCCGCTTCAATGCGTGCAGCAATGCGCCCCCATAACCGTGATGTTTCGACTAATTCTGCCACCATGGTCCATTTTGGCGGTTTTTTAAATAACCCAGAGCCGGGATAAATAGCAAAACGCGCATTTCTCGCGCCAGTAAACTCTTGCTTATCGCTATCTTTTTGTCCGATATGTGATAATAGCCCACTTAATAAAGCCACATGAATACTTTTAAAATCGGCCGGTTGGCTATTAATTGGAAAACCTAATTCCTTCACAACTTGGCGTAGTTGCGTATAGACATCTTGCCATTCCCTAACTCGCATAAAGTTTAAAAACTCTTGGCGACAGTGTTTCCGAAACTGAGAGTGACTCAACTCTTTCTGCTGAGTTTTTAAATAGTCCCATAAATTGAGTAATGAAAGAAAATCTGAATCTTTATCTTGGAAACGACGATGTTTTTCATCTGATGCTTGTTGCTTGTCCATCGGTCTTTCACGAGGATCTTGAATAGAAAGCGCCGATGTGATCACCATTAATTCTCTAACTGCACCATATTTGCGTGCTTCAAGAACCATTCTCGCTAATCTTGGATCGATAGGAAGCTGAGCTAATTGTTTCCCCATCGGCGTCAAACGATAAGCACCTTTATTATCAGTACCCTCTTGTAAGGCACCCAGCTCTTCTAATAAGCGTACACCATCTTGTATATTGCGTTTATCGGGCGCTTGTACAAAAGGAAATCCGCTAATATCCCCTAATCCTATCGAGGTCATTTGTAAAATAACCGAAGCAAGATTGGTTCTTAGTATTTCAGGATCGGTAAATTGCGCACGGGAAATAAAATCATCTTCAGAATAAAGACGAATACAAATACCATCAGAAACACGACCGCAACGCCCTTTTCTCTGATCCGCAGAAGCTTGAGAGATAGGCTCTATGGGTAAGCGCTGAACTTTGGTTCGATAACTGTATCGACTAATACGTGCATAACCCGTATCAATCACATATTTAATGCCAGGTACCGTAAGAGAAGTTTCGGCAACATTGGTTGCCAATATGATGCGTCTTCCGGTATGAGGCTGAAATATCCGGTTTTGTTCACTATTAGAAAGACGAGCAAATAGTGGTAAAACTTCGGTATGACGTAGTTGTAATTTATTTAATGCCTCTGCGGTATCCCTTATCTCGCGCTCACCGCTCATAAAAATAAGAATATCACCCGCACTTTCTCGACTTAACTCGTCAATTGCATCAATAATGCCCTCAGTCATATCCTTATCACTATCCAAAGCATCACCACCAATAGGACGATAGCGCACTTCGACCGGATAAGTTCGGCCAGATACCTCAATAATAGGAGCTTGATTAAAATGCTTAGAGAAACGCTCAGGATCGATAGTGGCAGAAGTAATAATCACTTTTAAATCTGGGCGTTTGGGTAAAAGCTGCTTTAAATAACCAAGAATAAAGTCAATATTTAAGCTACGTTCATGGGCTTCATCGATAATAATAGTATCATATTGTAATAACAGCTTATCTTGTTGTAGTTCAGCTAATAAAATCCCGTCAGTCATTAACTTAACTAGCGTGTTATCACCAACATGATCACTAAAACGAACTTTATAACCGACAGACTCACCTAATGTTGTGTTTAATTCATGAGCAATTCGCTCTGCGACAGAGCGTGCAGCTAAACGTCGAGGCTGCGTATGCCCAATATAACCTTTTACGCCTCGCCCTAATTCGAGACAAATTTTCGGGATCTGAGTTGTTTTACCCGATCCCGTTTCCCCTGCAATAATAACCACTTGGTTATCTTTGATTGCATTGTAGATAGCCTCTTTTTTCTGGCTAACAGGCAAGTTTTCTGGATAAACAATTTTAGGACAGTGAGCTTGTCGATTTAATATACGCTGTTTTGCAACAATAATATCCTGCTCAATCTCGCTTAATACCGCCTGTTTCGACGTTTCTTTACTTATTTTATCAACGCCACGTAAGCGTTTTCTCAATCGTTGCTGATCCCGCAACGAGAGTTGCTCTATCTCTTTGTAGAGCATCGCAGATGATAGTGCCACCTTTTGTTATCCTTTTTGAGGTTTATTTAACCAAATAATATTGTTGCCATGATATCACAACAGCCAATTTGCACATAAAGGGTTGATGAATTTTCTTATTCTATGAATATATATAATCAATAAATTTGAATAGCATATTCAAACGATTATGGTGTGAAATTTTTCAGATAAGATAAAATTTGGTCTATATAAACATAACAGATATTTACCGAGAGAATAAAATGAACAAGCTTCTTGTACTAAAATCCAGTATTTTAGAAAATTACTCGCACAGCAATAAAATGGCTGACTATCTAATAGAAAATTGGCAAAAGCATCATCAAAATGATCTCATTACCCTACGTGATCTGGCAAAAGATCCCATTCCTGTTTTAGATCAAGCCACATTATTTGCTTTTGGCAAAGATACGGCTATGTTATCGGAACAACAAAAAGCCGCTAGAGCACTCTCTGATACATTAATTAATGAATTAAAAGCACATGATATTATTGTGATCACGGCGCCTATGTATAATTTCTCCATCCCTTCTCAATTAAAACACTATATCGATTTTATTGCGCGTGCAGGCGAAACTTTTAAATATACTGAAACAGGGTCAGTCGGATTACTTGAAGATAAGCAAGTTATTGTATTAACGAGTCGTGGTGGGATCCATAAAGGACAACCCTCTGATTTAATTATTCCATATCTAACACAATTTTTATCATTTATTGGTATTAATAATGTACAGTTTATTCTCACCGAGGGTACTGCGCTAGGCGAAGAATATGCCCAGCAGTCACATGCTCAAGCACAAAAAGAAATAGATTTAATAATTAATAAAGAAATA
>NZ_CAWPAV010000042.1:0-4004 GCF_963885725.1 Proteus sp. G4380 | reverse complement strand
ACCTATCACCAACATGAGCCGGATGAAGTATACACCTTTGGCTGGGTAGGGATGCGACTGGTGTCTGAGCACAGCAGCGCAGCGCCCCATACTACGGTTTATCATGCTTACAATGACCAAAGTTATACGCCTCTAGCCCGCATTGAATGCACGGATAACCCGCTAAATCCGCAACGGGCGATTTATTATACGCACAGCAGTTTAAGTGGCTTACCGGAAGCGTTGACCAACAGTGAGGGTGAAATCGTTTGGCAAGGGCAATACAGTGCTTGGGGACATTTACAGCGTCAAACCCGCCCCACAAGCACGTTTAATCGTGAACAGAACCTGCGTTTTCAAGGGCAGTATTTCGACAAAGAGACGGGGTTACATTATAATACGTTCAGGTACTATGCCCCGGATTTAGGCCGTTTTACCCAGCAAGACCCAATAGGGTTGGCAGGGGGGATAAACTTATATGCCTATGCGCCGAATGCGTTGACATGGGTGGATCCGTGGGGGCATTGTGCGGTCAAACTTTCTAAAAATATGGTAGCTGATGGTACGCCTAGACCTGCCAATACTGCAGCTCATCATATTGTTGGTGATACATCTAAAGGTGCCCAGCCAGCCAGAGATATTCTGAAAAAACATGGTATTGATGTTGATGATGCTAGAAATGGTGTTTTCCTGCCAAATAGAAATAATGTTGATGAAGCATTGTCAGGAATAAAACATAATGGCAGACATCCAAGTGATTATATTGACGCAGTAAATACAAGAATTATTGATGCTGATAAATTAAATGGAAAACA
This sequence comes from Proteus sp. G4380, assembly GCF_963885725.1. NCBI lineage: Bacteria > Pseudomonadati > Pseudomonadota > Gammaproteobacteria > Enterobacterales > Morganellaceae > Proteus > Proteus sp. G4380. Next base: position 3,210 of record NZ_CAWPAV010000042.1, on the reverse strand, counting down.
AGGTGTTCTGGATGAGTTATCAAAAATTCGTGACATCCTGTCTTCTGCAAATCGAGATGCAAGCTGGTATACAATATTATGATAAATAACGTTTATTATTTAAAATCGGATATGGTAAATTATTGTTCTTTTATTCAAAATTATCCTGATGGTGAAGAGAGCATTATGGGAAGGTCGAGAGATCAGGGATGGAGACGGTTTGGCAATGATTATACTGAAATATCATTAGAATTAAGATCAAATGATTTTGGTAAGAAAAACTATCAATTTGATTTTAGTAGCGCTCTATCTCCATTTTTTGTTTTCAGTGAATCAGGTGCTAACCATTTATTTGATATCTTAAATCCTAGGGGACAATTTTTAGGTGTTAGAACAGCAAGTAAACGGAAAAAATTTATTGGGTACTATCCAACTAATGTTTTGTCTGAATGTGTAGATAAAGAAAAATCTATTTATACTGAATATCCCAAAGGATTTATGTTTGAAAAATTAATTCTAGTTAAAAATAATATTACAGATGAATACTTATTTTCAATAAATGAAAATATTAGTGGTGTTTTTGTCACAGATAAGTTTAGAAAGCTTGTTGAAAAAATTGGATTGTTAGGTTTTGATTTTTCTAAAGAAATAGAGTTATCGTAAAGATATTATCGAAGCTACGACCTAGATTATAGATATGTGTAATTACCAGCTTTAGCTATAAAACAGGTAAATGACACCACATCACTCGCCGATTAGCGTATTAGTTTTCAAGCTTAAATGTAGTTTTCTGGTGCTTATTTTGTATTTATTTGTCCGGATATCTTCACTGTTCGGTATTAATACCAAATAACTGTTTAAAATATCCACTACAAATGTGAAATAGGTTTTAAAATCTGCCAGTTGGAAACGGATTAAAGGACTTTGATCCTGCTGGGAAAGGTAGATTTTATGTTACGACAGACGGAGCTCAAGCAGAAAGATAGGCGCGGATGAGAACAGACTGGAACATGTCGATAACTCTAATCATGTAACTTACAAATTAATACCTTGTAAAGTAATAGTATTACTTCGAATGAGAGAATTAAATGAATTACCTATTAATAATATTGATCATCAACTAATAAATAGATTTAAGATGTTTTTAAATAAAGATATACCTTTAAGTAATTTTAATCGTTCATTAAGAAAATCTATTTTACATAAAGCATCACATAAAATTAGTCAGAATCACTGAAAACTCGTTGAGTTGTAGTTATGCTCGGGGGTATAGAACAGATAATTCTCATTATTATATGCACAGTAGTTTAAGTGGCTTACCGGAAGCGTTTACCAACAGTGAGGGTGAAATCGTTTGGCAAGGGCAATACAGTGCTTGGGGACATTTACAGCGTCAAACCCGTCCCACAAGCACGTTTAATCGTGAACAGAACCTGCGTTTTCAAGGGCAGTATTTCGACAAAGACAAATTTGTCGGGAACAAATTTGAACAGCGCTTGCGCTGGCCCGTAGGGCGAGTATCAGGATGATACGAGTATACTGGTCTGCATTATAATTATAATACGTTCAGGTACTATGCCCCAGGTTTAGGCCGTTTTACCCAACAAGACCCAATAGGGTTGGCAGGGGGGATAAACTTATATGCTTATGCGCCAAATCCTTTAAGTTATATTGACCCCCTCGGATTAAAACCATGCGCGCCTACTAGTGAATTTGACCGTATAACTACTGGGAAAGTTTATAGAGTCATTAGGCCCGATGAAGATCCTTTATCCGGGTTATTTTCCCTTAATCCAAATAATATAAAATCTGTTGCTGGGCATGTAACATCAGGCAGTCGCTCTCCATCTCAGTTTATATCAGCAACAAAAGATTTAAGCATTGCTGAAAGATGGGCTGCGAAATCAGGGAATCGTATTGTTGAAATAGACTTGCGTAAAATTTCTGGTGGCGCAATTGACATATCATCCCCTAAAGGACTAGATCTCTTAGGTAATCAATTTGCAAGGCGGCTGGCGAAAGGTTCTTCAGAAGTGTTGTTTGACGGCCCCATTCCAGCGGGTGCGATTAATCCTCTTTAATAGGTAGATTATGAACGATAATAATTTTGATTTTAATAGAACTATTATTGATGTAGTGGAAATGATTAGATTGGCGGATGATTTAGATGCAAATATAATTGATAGGCTATATATGTCACTTGATAAAGTAATGACTGATTATCAAAGTACTTCGCTTATCCCAAAATTACTTGCTTATGATCTTCTAGTTCTTCATGATAATTTGGAAGGTTCTTTAAAATTTTACTCTGGTAAAGATAACGAGTATATATCAGGAGTTAATTCAAAGGTTAGTGAATATATTGAAAAAATACTTTTAAGCTAAAATAAAAACTGGGAGGATAGTTAAATCTTTATGAAAGTCTGGACTTCGGCTGACAATTGTTTTTTTCTAATTGTTGCCGGAGGTCAGATATGATGAACATTAAAGCTAAACGAGATATTGCACATAAAACAAAAATCTTAAATCATGCTCGTGAGAGCAAAATTTTTGCTAAAACTTGTCGCTAAAAAGAGATCAGCAACGTCATATATTGCAATAGGAAATCAAAGTATGGTGGTATGGAAGCCAGTGATGCTAAACGATTAAAAGAGCTGGAAGAGGAAAGTTTCAGAAAAAATATCTTTATAAAGATAATAAAATCATAAGTATAGAACAGCGTATGTGGCTAGATACTTATATCGAACATTATTTTACTATCGAAACTTCCCCTATGCTGATAATTAATGAGAAGATAGATAATGGAATCATTAGGATATATCCCAATTAAATTATATGACAACAACTCTAACGAATAAAAGACATGAACCTGTAGTTTAAATAATATAATTATCTGCTTTGGCTGTATAATCCCACACCAAAGCAGATATATTACACTATATCATTTCCCTTATCAGCACCTTAATCTTTTTAGTTGTTTGAATATATTCACTGTCCAGTATTAATACTATACAGTCGTTTACAATCTTCATCGTAATTGTAAAACGAAATAGGAGCAATAGGTATAGCTGTTGGATTGCTTGATGAATTTAATAAACAGATAAAGAGTGCTAGAATAGAAACAGAAATAAAAACAGGGAAATGGAAAAATATTGGAGTAATAAAAAAATGTTAGAGCCTTTGAAAATGAATGTAAATATAAATGATATATACCAATATAAATTAAAAAGT
>NZ_CAWPAV010000041.1:0-6742 GCF_963885725.1 Proteus sp. G4380 | reverse complement strand
GATAGTACTAAATAAAAAGTATTATATAAATAAGTTGGTAATGGCTAAAAATGAAGTCATAATAAAATAATTTACAGTAAAGCCGAACAATGTTTAGGTATTAAACCGGTTTATACTCATTATATTTTCTAGAAAACAATATCAGCAGGTTTTTAATAAGTATTTAGACACTTATTTGTAAATGGTTAAATACTGATTTTATGTAGGGTTATGATTTATTGATTAATTCAATCACCTCTGCATCCATAAGTGGTGTGAGTTTTGCACTAATAACGATTTTTTTGTATTTATTATTCAATCCACCGGCAATGACTTCATTGAATAATCGAATTTCTACTTGGGATAATCCATCTTCGGTACGTTCTAAAGGATGAATTACCACATTTCTTTTTCGACAAAAAAAAGATAATGGGTTAATACCTATTTGAGTAAGTGCTGTTCGTATCGCTTCAATAGCAGGGTAAAAATCACCAATTAACATTCGGCTATGAGTAAAATGACGTTCTACAGAAAATTCTTTTTTGGTGTGAAGATCACGAACTTCGATGCGATTAATATAAACTTTAATATAAATGGGTTCCATCAAGCTTATTCCTTTTTACTGATTAAATTAAGCCAATCGCCTCTTTTAAGGGTTTAAGGTAACGTCGACTGACCGGAATTTGTTTATTATTATGTAAAATAAGTTCTGCTTGTCCATTATCACCAAAAACAATTTCATTGACATAATCCATATTCACTAAATATTGACGATGGCAACGTACCAGCGGAGTGCGTGTTTCTAAAGTACGTAATGTAAGCTCAGTAAAACCTTCTTGCCCTTGATTATTGGTGACATAGACACCGCTTAATCGTGATGTAGCAAACACGGCTTCATCGATTGGCATTAGCCAAATACGGCTATGCCCAGTACAAGGAATGCACTTTAAGCGTTCTTCTGGTGGTGATAATAAATCAATATTTTGTTTATTGCCTTGGCGTAAACGACTTAATGTTTTGGCTAAACGCTCTTGCTCTAATGGTTTGAGCAAATAATCAAAAGCGTGCTCTTCGAATGCTTGAATAGCATATTCTTCAAATGCCGTTAAAAAGACAATATAAGGGCGATGTTCAGGATCAAGCATTGAGACCATTTCTAAGCCAGTAATACGTGGCATTTGAATATCAAGAAAAACCACATCAGGTTTTTTACGATGTATTTCCCCTATCGCCTCAATAGCATTACTGCATTCACCAATAATATGAATATCTTTTTCTTCTTCGAGTAAACAACGTAAATTTTCACGAGCAAGCGGCTCATCATCAACGATTAATATATTCATTGTTATGCTGCGTTATCCATATTTTTTTCTAAGGGTAAACAGATTTTTATTTTGGTATAGTTATCAGGCTGACACTCCACAAGTACACCATATAGATCACCATAGCGTAATTTAATCCGCTTATCGACAAGTCTCATTCCTAAACCGAGCTGATGTGATGCGCCTTGCGAATGATAAAGCCCTGCATTATCACTAATTTCGATCACTATTAAGTGGTCTTCTTGATGCGCTCTAATTGTAATCTTTCCGATGCCTAATAACTGTGATGTTCCATGTTTAATTGCATTCTCAACCATAGGCTGAAGCGAAAATGCAGGAAGGCGCGCAGTGGCTAAATGTTCAGGTATCTGAATATCTATCTGTAAACTTTCTTGAAAGCGCGCTTTTTCAATTTGTAAATAAGCCGTGACGTGTTCAATTTCATCACTGAGTGTCACTATCGCTTCGGGTCTTTTTAAATTCTTACGAAAAAAAGCTGACAGAAATTGCACTAACTGTTTTGCTTGATCACTATCACGACGAATAACGGCTTGTAATGTATTTAATGCATTAAATAAAAAGTGGGGATTGACTTGTGCGTGTAGTAATTTAATTTCTGATTCTAATAGTGATTGTTTATTTCTTTCGTATTGCCCGGCAAGAATTTGTGCTGATAATAGACTGGCGATCCCTTCTCCTAAGGTTCTATTAATGGAGCTAAATAAGCGATTCTTTGCTTCATAGAGCTTTATGGTGCCAATAACGCGATTATTTTCTCCTCGTAAAGGAATAACCAGTGTCGAGCCTAATTTACAATGTGGAGAAAGGGTACATCGATAAGGTGTCTCATTGCCGTCCGCATACACGACTTCGTTATTATTAATGGCTTGTTTAGATTGTTCTGAGGAAATCGGTGTACCCGGCAAATGATGATCAGCGCCAATACCAATAAAAGCGAGTAGTTTATCTCTATCCGTAATGGCGACAGCACTGACTTTTAATTCTTGGTAGATAACTTTTGCAACACGAGTACTATTATCTTGGTTAAAGCCTTTACGTAAAATACCTTCAGTGCAAACCGCAATTTTTAATGCTTGAGCGGAGAAAGCACTGGTATATTTTTCAAAAATGGCACGTCTATCTTGTAATATCCTAATAAACATCGCAGCACCTATTGTATTTGCTACAATCATAGGAGCGGCAATATTTTTTACTAAAGAAAGTGCTTCATCAAAAGGACGAGCGAGTAATAAAATAATACTCATCTGTATTATTTCGGCAAAAAAGGTGACGGTAGCCGCAGTCCAAGGATTAAATATGCGGTGCATTTGTCCATGTTTTACATAATAACGATGAACTAATCCACCAATTAATCCTTCTGCGATAGTGGATACCATACAACTTAACGCTGTCATTCCGCCGAGGGAATAGCGGTGTAAGCCACCCGTGAAGCCAACGAGAAAGCCTACATACGGGCCACCTAATAATCCGCCTAATACGGAGCCAATAGCACGGGTATTAGCAATAGAGTCATTAATATGCAATCCAAAATAGGTGCCCATAATGCAGAAAATGGAGAAAATCACATAGCACATTAATTTATGTGGAAGTTTGATAGTCACTTGTAAAAGAGGCGTAAATAGCGGCGTTTTGCTGAGAAACCACGCAATAATGAGATAAACGCACATTTGCTGTAATAACAGCAAAATTAAATCAAATTCGTACATAAGTTGTGTGTACCACTTTCTGGGTTTATTTAATAAATTAAAAAAACGTAGATAAAATGAGGCTATTCATGGAGTAATAAAATTTGGTATAAGAATAACTTAATCGCACTATCAAAGAAAATCTTCCTCTGAGTCAGTGATCTAGCGCACAAAATTCTTAAAGAAATAGCCAGTTATTGTGTAAGATAACGCTATCAGTGAGTGTTCTACTTCACTATTAAGGTCTAATCGTTATATGAAAAAAAGAGCCATCTATCTTATTTTATTAATGCTAATACTTATTGCATTAGCCGTTCTTTTCCGCGCGCATAATCAATATTTATTACTGCAAGGTGAAGTGGATGCACCTGAAGTTATTGTGGCCTCTAAAGCCAAAGGACGTGTTATAGAGCGTCATATTGAGCGGGGTGATGATGTTAAAGCGGGGCAATTGATGATCACCTTAGATAGCCCGGAACTCAATGCTCAAGTGGCTGCACTGGAAGCGGCAAAAGCCCAAGCTCAAGCTCAATTAGATCTCTCTATTCACGGTACAAGAGAAGAAAGCATTCGCAATTTACAAGCGATCTTATCTCAGGCGCAAGCACAAGCCACCAATGCAACGAAAGATTACCAACGTCTTAGTGCGGTCGCCAATAAAGGTTATGTCTCTGCCAATGAGCTTGATAGTGCTCGTAGTCGTCGAGATGTTGCCGTGCAGCAAGCAAAAGCCGCTCAAGCTGAGTTAGATGAAGCGAAAAACGGTGATCGTATTGAATTACGTGAGAAATACCGAGCCGCACTACAACAAGCAGAGCAGCAATTAATTGAACTGAAAGTTCAGCAACAAGATTTACAGGTAAAAGCTCCGGTTGACGGCGAAGTGGGGCCTATTCCTGCGGAAGTGGGTGAGCTTTTTAATGCCAATAGCCCATTAGCTACGTTAATTCGTCTCCCTGAAGCCTATTTTGTATATAACTTGCGTGAAGATATTTTAGCCGATATCCGCAAAGGCGATCGCATCACCATCACTGTTCCTGCGTTAGGCAATAAAGAAGTGGAAGCAGAAGTTCGCTATATTGCTCCTATGGGAGATTACGCAACGAAAAGAGCGACGCGTGCAACAGGAGATTTCGACTTAAAAACCTTTGAAGTTCGACTGTATCCAACGGCACAAATTGAAGGACTACGTCCTGGTATGAGCGCATTATGGCGTTGGGATAAGTAAGGGCGAATAATGAGAGTAAAGGCAGCTTGGCGTGGTTTTAATAGCGCATTCTCACGAGAAACCCATATGGCAGTGCGAAGCCCAGTGTTCCACTGGCTAAGCTGGCTGTTTCCATTAATGTTATTCACATTAATTAGTGCTAACTTTTCAGAAGGTACTTTGCTGAACTTGCCAGTTTCCGTTATCAATAATGATAATAGTCCACTATCAAAAACGTTGATCCGAGATTTAAATGCAGGCTCTCATGCAAAATTAAGTGCGCTAGATACAAATCCGCGAACCGCCTTAGAGCAGTTAGGAAGTGCAAAAGATTACGCTATTTTAATGATCCCCCGCCATTTTGAAAAAGATGTATTAGCAGGCAAACAGCCGACAACCCGAATGTATTACAATGGGTTGTATTATGCTGCGGGTAGCTATGCTATACAGGATTTTAGCGGGTTAATTGCCGAGCTTAATGCTCAATATCGCACTGTTTTAGCGCAAGAGATGAATAAGCCAGTGCCGCCTTTAGCCAAAGTAACACTCTCTTATGACAGCCTGTTTAATGCTAGTGGTAGTTATATCTACTATCAACAATTTGCTGCAACCATTCATATGCTGCAACTCTTTGTTGTCACCTGCACGATTTACTCCTTATCACGGGGTAATATGCTATTAAACCTAAAACCTTTCACTTTTGCCCTAATAGGTAAATTAGCACCTTATACGCTGTTTTTCTTAACATTATTAATGGTTGAATTAGCGGCGTTAGTGCATTTTTCAGGGGCAAAAGTCAATGGTAATCCGCTTTATATGATATTGGTGGGGTTCTTTTATATCATCGCGGCACAAAGTATTGGGTTGCTGTTGTTTACATTTACCAATAGTGCGATAACCGCATACAGTATGATAGGTATGCTAGTGAGTATCGCCTTAGCTTTTTCAGGGATGGCAGTGCCTGAACTGTCGATGATATTACCTGCTCGAATCATTTCTAATCTAGAACCGTTAACGCACGCCTTAAATGCTATGTTTGATATCTTCTTAAGAGAAGTTTCGTTACAAGGTATTCTTTATGTGTGCACGCTTTTGTTGATTTATCCTTTTGCGATTGCGCTTTTAGTTCGCAAACGCATCTTTAAAAGATTGGAATTACAGGTAGGTGTCGTATGATGCAGATGTATTTCCAAACATTTAAGCGTGTTTTATTAGGCATGTTAGAAAAACCGATGTGGATGTTATTATTGGTTTCTCTTTGCATTATGAGTTTAGTCTACGCTAAACCTGTATTGTGGGATCTGCCTGTGGCGGTGATCAATCAAGATCATAGTCCCGCCAGTTATGCCCTTATCCGCTCATTAGATGCCACACCTAAATTAAGCTTAAAGGGATATGATAATTTAGATGAAGCTCGTCATGACATGATCATGCGTGAACTGTTTGCCATTATTATTATTCCAACAGATTTTGAAAAAAAACTGCTTAATGGCAAAAATGTTACCGTTCCTGTGTACGGGGATGCGACCAACCGTCTTGCTAGTGGACAAATTCAGCAAGAATTAATGCAGGCGTATCAGCAATTATTAGATAACTATAACGGCCGTATCTTACAAAATGCGGGTTTTAGTGCGACACAGTCAAAAATATTATTAAAACCGATCCAAAGTGAAACTATCGCCATGTATAACCCTGGGGTCAGTTTTGCCGCCATTATTTTCCCAGGCTTGTTAGTGATGTTATTGCAACACTCATTATTAATTGCTTGTGTACGAGTGAGTATCGCCGTCAGAGGAACGCCAAAAGGGAAGCCTCCGTTAGCGGTATATTTAGGTGCGCTATCTGCACTTATACCGATTTGGCTCTTTTTATCTTCGGTGTTCTTTGCACTATGGCCGTGGGTATTAGGCTATCGTCAAGAAGCACCACTTTATCAAATTTGGATGTTGACCTTCCCATTCTTATTAGCGGTATTAGGATTAGGTAAGTTGATCACCGAATGCTTGCGCAGTGTTGAGATGATTTACTTAACATTGGCATTTGTGACGACACCAGTATTCTATATTTCGGGAACTATTTGGCCATTACAAGCTATGCCGGATTGGGTATTGGCAATATCCTCTGCATTACCTTCTACATGGGCTGTAAATGCTATGGCCGGAATTAACCAGATGGGATTATCATTCCAAAGCATCCTAGGGGATATCGTGATGATGCTGGTTTTAGGCGTGATATATACCATTTTGGGGGTGTTAGTGGGTATGTTGCGCAATGGTGAGTTAAGGAAAATTACTCATCAATTTAAGCATTGGGCGAGACATTACCACCGTTCAAAGTAAATAATATCTGTAATATGCTAGGTAAATAGGACGGGATTACTGAAAAGTTATCCCGTCTTTTTTATTTTAGTGTAAATTTTCTATAATAGTCTATTAATAACAAAAATTTGTTTAAATTATTTTACTTTTATGCAATCTCTATCTAAAGATATTATCTTAATAATAATAATGTTTTTAATAAGCTTAAAT
>NZ_CAWPAV010000040.1:0-20087 GCF_963885725.1 Proteus sp. G4380 | reverse complement strand
AATCATATCTTCATTTATTATTGATAATAAATCTGTTGTCTCATTTTAATAATTTGTTATGCTCTGCGCCGGGTGCTTGGATCAATCTGGTTCAAGCATTATGCCAATACCAGAAAGAGAAAAGCCCCGGAAAATATACAGTATATTAACCGAGGCGGACTCAAAAACAGACAGTTTGATTCTGCCTCCATTCTTATCGGAGCGCAAGAGGAAATGAAAAAGTCGACTTTTATTTTAGCCAATATATTAGTTAGAAACAAATTAAAAGGAATAGGTATTAAATTACCAATTATTAATATAAAGAGCTAATTATTTAACGTCATTTTTAATACTTCACTACCCGCTAATAAGTATGCTCCAGCGCCATAATCCATATTATGTTCAAACTTTACCTCTCGCGGGTTAAATGCCGGAAGTTGTACCCAACCAATCATACCATTATCATGAATACAGGATTGTAATGCTGACCACGCTCTATGTAATGCGGGAAAATATTCTTCTTTATTTAATTCACCCTGATTTATTCCCCATGCAAGTCCATAACAAAAAAGCGCCGTAGCTGAACTTTCAGGTGCAGGGAAATTATCAGGATCTAATAAACTGGTGCGCCAAAAACCATCTTCATGTTGGTAATCTAGGATAGAACGCGCTAATTGTTTAAACAGTGTTATATAACGATCGCGCTCATGATAATCATCAGGCATATATTGAAGAATGCGAGGAATAGAAGCTAAAACCCAACCAATACCGCGACTCCAAAATACTTTTTCACCATTAGCTTCACGCATTTCATTTCCCTGACCATCAGGAATATAGCGGTGATCGCGGAAAATAAGTCCAGTTTCAGCATCACGTAAATGTTCAATAGCATCCCAATAAGCGGTATGCATATAATCCAAATAACGTCGTTCGCTAATAATTTCAGCCAAAGCAGCAAAACCAGGAGGTGCCATAAAAAGTGCATCGCACCACCACCAGTCTTCACGCCCTAGTTTTGGATCATTTAGCATGATATCAAACGCTTTAATCGTCGGTTCAAGAATTTCAGATTGTTCAAACAAAGGACTTATCGCCAAATAAGCTTGAGCGCAAACATGATCATCCGCAAAACGTGCATTAGGACCTGTTCTAAATCCAGTATGTAAGGTGTAATTTAACACACCATTAAGGTACTCTTTATCTTGTGTCGCTTGCCATGCCGCACTTACACAGGTCCATAAAACACCGCGTTCCCAATCTGTATCTTTAATAAAACGAGTTTTACCACTACGGCGACGAACACTGCGAACTTGATGAGCCGATTGATAACGATAAACCCGTTTCATATTTTGTAACACGAGATCTCTTTGTAAAGCCTCTGTATTAGCGTGTTCCATCCTAGTTCTCCATAAGATTATCGAGCTAACCAACCACCATCAACCGCAATGGTATATCCATTGATATAATCACTAGCTTTAGAGGCTAAAAATATGGCAGGACCTGCGACATCTTCAGGTGTTCCCCAACGCCCCGCTGGAATACGCTCTAAAATAGCAGCATTACGCGCTTCATCAGCACGAAGTGCAGCGGTGTTATCGGTTGCCATATAGCCAGGAGCAATTGCATTTACATTAATATTATATTGTGATAATTCCGTCGCTAATGCTCGTGTTAATCCCATTACCGCGGATTTACTTGCCGTATAAGAAGGAACTCGGATACCTCCTTGATAAGAAAGCATTGACGCGATGTTGATTATCTTGCCACCTTCGCCTTGTTTGACAAACTGGCGAGCCACTTTTTGCGATAAGAAAAACAGTGTCTTTTGGTTAATATTAATCACATCATCCCAATCTTTTTCATTAAATTGCAAAAGATCTTCACGGCGAATAATACCGGCATTATTCACTAAAATATCAATACGTCCCATCACCTTAACAGCCTCATCCACTAAAGTATCTAATCCATCTTGTTGGATTAAATTTTGCGTGATGTAATGAAAACGACGGCCTAACGCTTCGACTTTTTGACGCGTTTCAGGAGCATCTTGAATACCCACGCCAACAATATCCGCACCGGCTTGTGCTAAACCTATTGTCATTCCTTGCCCTAAGCCTGTATTACACCCAGTAACAATGGCAACTTTGCCTGTTAAATCAAATAAATTCATGATTAAAACCTCTAGAAGTGTGGCAATAATTGCCACACTTTTTTTGTAGGAATAAAGAATAAAATGTAATTAATTATCTGTTATTTCAGATCTTTCATAGCAACATGATCCATATCGTGGAATACCTGGTTTTCACCCACCATTCCCCAAATAAAGGTATAAGATGCGCTTCCTACGCCAGAATGAATTGACCAACTAGGACTAATGACAGCTTGTTCGTTGCGTACCACTAAATGACGAGTTTCAGTTGGCTCTCCCATATAATGGAAAACCACATTGTCATCTTTCATATCGAAATAAAGATATACTTCCATACGACGTTCATGAGTATGACATGGCATTGTGTTCCACAAGCTACCCGGCTCAAGCACTGTCATCCCCATGGATAATTGACATGTTGGTAACACTGAAGGATGTAAAAACTTATAAATCGTACGAACGTTACAATTTTCTGCATTACCTAACTTTTCAGGTGAGGCCTGCTGTTGAGTAATTTTGCGAGTAGGATAAGTGTGATGTGCTGGTGCACAGTTAATATAAAAACGCGCCGGTGTCTCTACAGAATCACTGGTGAATTCAACAGATTTGGCTCCCATACCAATATAAATGGCTTCACGAGGGCCAATTTCAAATACCTCACCGTCTATAATAACTTTACCCGCACCACCAATATTAATAGCACCTAATTCACGTCTTTCTAAGAAGAAATCAACACCAAGTGCTTTACCCGCCATTAATGCTAAAGGTTGAGTTGTTGGGACAACTCCCCCAACAATAATCCGATCTATATGGCTATAAGTGAGATTCATTTCCCCTTCACAGAATAGGTTCTCAATCAGGAACTCTTTACGAAGTCCTTCTGTATCAAGCCTTTTAGCATGTTCACTATGAATTGGCTGACGAATTTCCATTATAAATACCTCATTTTTACTGATGGGAGCATAACGAAAAGGTTATGCATTATCCCCGGATACAGAGTAAATATGATTTCCTCTGATGAATGTATCGGTAAGATGAAAACACTCATCCACCACGGCAAAGCTGGCTTGTTGACCTGCTTTGATATAACCCAATTTATCCCCTATGCCGAGATACTCAGCGGGGATCGCCGATGCCATTTGAACCGCTTCCCACTCAGGAATATGTGCAAGTTGCACCATGTTTCTTAACGCACTATCAAGACTGCAAGTGCTGCCAGCTAGCGACCCATCGGCAGTTTTTGCCTGTCCATTGGTGACGGTGACCGTTTGAGCACCTAATGTGTAATCACCATCAGCTAAACCTCCTGCCCGCATACAATCTGTAATTAGGGCAATCTGTTGATATCCTTTCATGCGATATGCCAGTTGCATCATTACAGGGTGAACATGGATACCATCAGCAATAAGTTCAGCTAATACACTGTGATATAACACTGCACCACAACATCCCGGCTCACGATGATGAAGCCCGGTCATGCCGTTATACAGATGCACACCACAATCAGCACCGTGTGAAAAAGCTCGTGAAGCTTGTTCATAAGTTGCTGCTGTATGTGCCACACTTGGTTTAATTCCTCGGCTGACCAACCAATCAATCGCATTCATCGCACCTTCAGCTTCAGGTGCAACAGCAACACGCAATAGCGATCCCCCAGCACTGTCGAGTAATGTTTCTAATTCACAGATGGTCGGCGCTTTGAGATATTTCACAGGGTGTGAACCACGATGGCGTTCTGTAAAATAAGGGCCTTCTAAAAAGCTACCGAGTAACAACGCACCTGTTGCTTGAGGTTTTGATACAAACTCACGGACTTGTAATAGCGCATGACGGATATCCTCCATCGGTGCTGTGACAGTCGTTGCAACCCAAGCCACAACCCCTGTTTTAACCAGCGCATCGGCTATAGTTTGTAGCCCTTGTTGCGTTGCATCCATCACATCAGCCCCTTCACGACCATGAATATGGATATCCACAAAACCGGGTAATAATGATTTTCCTTTTAAGCGAATAACTGGGCAATCTGTTGGTGCTTGTGTGGTGATTGATTCAATATTTTCACCATTAACATGGACATAGCAGAGATAACGGATACCTTCAGGTGTAAAGGTTCTATCTGCTAAAATGGCATATCGCTGACTCATAAGCCGTCTTCTTCTTCAACATCATGACTATCTATTTGTGCCAATTGCTCTCGAATATCTTGAATGCTGTCTTGACCAATTTCGCGTAGCGTTTGCACCAATTCCGTCGTTGAACACCCTTCCCGTTCAAATGCCGCATTAACAATCATGGGTAAATTAACCCCAGCTAACACCTCAACAGAGGGATTTTGCATCATGATTGCCATTGCGCGATTACAGGGGGTACCGCCAGGTAAATCTGTTAAGAACAGATATTGCTGGCATGACATAGCGTTAATCGCTTCACGCATTTTTTGTTCAAGCTCATCCGGAGAAATTGACTCAATAAAATCAATAAACGCGATATTTTCTTGCTCACCAGCAATCGCCTTTACAGCGGATGCCATACCTGTAGCAAAATTAAGATGTCCTGAGACAATAAGACCTATCATGAGTAACTCCTTGCGAGTAGCAGATAGTTCTACTACCCGTTTGTAGCAAGTTAATAATGTATTTCGATTAACAGTGTCGACAATTAGGGCATCTCTTTTTTATAAGAATCCTAATACATGCCCAATAACGCCAAATGCTAGGGTTGAAAAAATCAATACCGGGGGCTTACCCCAAAAACCGGTACTTTTCACCATTTTGTACATTAAGAAAACTAAGCACAGTGGCAGTAAATTCGGCATAATTTTGTCGAAGAGGGCTGTTTGTAATTCAACGACTTTTCCACCAAGTTCCAGCGAGGCGGTGGTTTGCACTTTGATAAAGGTCGCCGAGAGCGCACCAATCACAAAGATCCCCATAATATTTGCCGCTTTCGCTAATTTTTCAGTGGCATCGCTCATATTGACCATTGCCGCAGTACCTGCGCGATAGCCCATAAACATCAGTCCGAAATACACTAAAAAATGCACAATTTGATACAAGAAGAAGAAAACGAAAGGTCCTGCAATCGAGCCTTCCATTGCAATAGAAGCACCTAATGCTAAGGTCAAAGGCATTAAGGTCATATGGTCGATAGCATCGCCAATACCCCCAGTCGGCCCCATTCCTGCCACTTTCATCACATTAACAGTCGATGGCTTTTCTTTGTTCTCTTCCATTGCCACCGCCGTTCCTAATAAAAAGGTAAACAGCTTTGGACTGGCATTAAAAAATTGCAGATGGTTTTTCAACGATGTTGCATAATCGCGTTTATTATTGCCGTGAATTTTCTTCAATGCTGGAATAATTGAGAAAGCAAATCCACCACCTTGCATACGTTCAAAGTTGAAGTTACCTTCCATAAATAAGCCACGGAATGCACACTTCCAAAGTATGCCTTTAGTAATAACTTTTCTGACAGCAGTATCTTGATACTCATCAATGCCATCAATCAAAGAACCTGTTTCTGGTTTATCCTGCGTTTTCAATGCGGTGCTGTTATCAGATACCATCTTCGAAATCCTCATTCTGCTGACTTGAATTTTTATTGTTACCACTAAAGAAGAAGTAGAGTGCGGCGGCTGATGCGCCTAAAATAGCGACGGCCATAATTGGGAGTTTGAGATAGGTTGTCATCACGAAACCAATAAAGAACACACCGGCCACTTCTTTTGACCACATAATTTTTAGAAGCATTGCAAAACCAATTGCGGGTACCATTTTCGCCCCAATACCTAATCCTTCTAATAAGACTTTTGGCGTGTTCTCATCAATCCATTGAGCAGCATGTTCACCAAAATAAACAGTAACAAAAGCGACTAAAGCATAAAGGAGTGAACGGACAATAAGTGTAATAATCAGCAAGCGAGAGATCCCCGCCCCGTCAGCCTTTTCTGCATATCGATCCGCTTTACCCATGGTAAATGCAGTCATAGCAAAGAAACCAATCACCAACATCTGCATTAAAACAGCAATAGGCATACCTATTCCCATTGCAACTTCCGGTGATTGTTTTGTCATTACTGCAAAAGCAACTGCTGCAATGGTGCCTAAAGTCACATCTGGTGGCTGAGCTCCGGCATTAGGTACAAGCCCTAACCATGCAAGTTCTAAGGTAGCACCTGCAATTAATCCTACTTGCATATCTCCCATAATCAGGCCGACAACGGGCCCTGTAATTAATGGTCGATGGATATTTAATGCCACGTCGTACTTATCGATACCGCAAAAGAAGGCCCATAAAGCCACTAAAGAAGCTTCAAAAATCATAAATTATCCTCAAACCTGCCTATAGCAGGTTTTCTTGATCAGGAAATAATCAGGCTGATGCGAGTGTTAGTACATCAACAGGAGTTTGATCTGGTGTGTTTTGGACTGTGCAAGTAACCCCTTTTTCGATAAGACGCTTAAAAGCACTAAGATCTTTTTCATCGATAGAGACTGTTTTCGCAATTTGACGTTTACCTTCATGAAAATGCATATTGCCAACATTACAATGAGTAATAGGCACGCCACCTTCAACTAAACGGGCTACATCAGTTGGGTTATTACACAGAACAAAAATTTTCTGACGAGGAGATGCTTTGCTAATAACATCAATAGTTTTTTGAATAGAGAAAAAGCGAACCGCATATTCGCCGCCAGCAGATGCTTTCATTCCCGCCTGCATAAATGCAGCATTGGGACCTTCAGCAGCATCATCATTAGCGACTAAAATTAGGTTTGCTTCCGTATGTTTACCCCATGTAATGCGGATTTGTCCATGAAGTAAACGTTCATCAATGCGGGTCCAGACAATATTAGGTGTGTTCATAACTAGCTCTCTTATTATATTTTATTAATTTAAAGCAGACTGTGTGTCTTCTGTTTTAAGTGAGAACGGATAAATTGTGACGCCTTGTACAACTCGATTGATTTCTCCGGTTGGAGATGGATTATCAGGCGTATTCCCTAGTGCAATAGAACTGTGAAATGCAAATGATTGCGCCAACATCAAATAAGGGAACAATAGCGCCACATCTGAACAGTTCTCTAACGCTGGAATATAAACAAAACTCTCTGGTGAAAAAGTTTTATCATTTCGTGCGGTGATCGCGATCACCTTGCCTGATGCATTATCGTGAATAACCTCTCGTAATAAATCTGTCTCGTATTGACGTGTATAAGGATCATTAGAGAAAAACATCACCACAAGGGTTTCTTTATTTACGATGGATTTAGGCCCGTGTCGAAAGCCTAATGGGGTATCAAAATTGGCTACGACTTTACCCGCCGTCAGCTCTAACATTTTTAATGCGGCTTCTTGTGCTAGCCCTTGTAATCCTCCGCTACCAAGATAAATAACGCGTTTGAATTTTCCTGCGTATTGATGGCGGATAATTTTATTTGCTTTGTCAAATTGCGCTTTGTAATCACTAAAAAACGGCGCAATAGCATCAGTAAATACACTATCGCCTAAAAAGATAGTGACCGCCGCCATCATCATTGAAGAAAAACTTGATGTCATTGCTAATGAGCGATCGTTTGACTCTTCCGGCATTAATAACGCCAATGCCTTATGACTATTTTGGCAATATTGATAAAGCTGGCCCTGAGGGTTACAGGTTAAAACTAAGTGGTAACATTGCGATAAGCACTTCTTTGCAATATCTAACGCAGCCACACTTTCGGGGCTATTCCCTGAACGAGCAAAAGAAATCAGTAATGTAGGGATATCTTCGGCTAAATATTCTTGAGGATCAGCGACTAAATCCGTTGTGGCAATAGCATCAACACGACGTTTTATAGCTCCCGTCAAAATAGGTGCTAACGCTCTACCGGCAAACGCGGATGTTCCAGCTCCCGTAAGAATTATTCTGCTATTTGATGCCTCCAATGCTTTTTCTAAAAAAGACTCAATATCAGCACGTTTTTCTCGAATTGATAGCCATGTTTTTTTCCAGCACTCTGGTTGCTGGTCAATTTCTTTCGCTGTCCAAAATGCGTTTAACTGCTCAAGTTCAGCGGTTTGATAGCTTAAATATTCCATGGTTTCCCTCAATTAATGGACATTGCACGCATCGGCATAAACCGACAACACATCACGAATTTTCGCAATAACAAATGACTCAGGCGTACCCGCAATTTTCCCCTCTCTAAACTGGGTAAATTGATAAGGCAAATATTGGCTAAGTAAGGGAAGTGGAATAGGCTTAACAGATAAATTATCCATTAATGTATCAATAGCAGTATTAATCTCGGCATCAGGCCAATAATAACGAATACGATCACTAAAACTATAAACACGAGCAAAGGCGAGTTGACGTTCATCACCGTGATAATATTTTTGCCAAAAATTAGGCTCACGGCACATCAATTGTTCCATTTTTTCACGTAATCGAGAGCACTTTTCAAGAGGAAATAATGTTTCTTCAATGGCGCAAAGAGCATATAAACCTTCACGCATAGCAAATGTTAGCGCCGGCCCAACTTTTAAAATAGCAAAGTGATCATGGACGAGTTGCTGATAAGCTTGATTGGTTTGATAATCTGTAGAGTGAGCTTCAAAAACCAGATGAGAATAGTCATTTACTACTTGGCTTAACGCTTGTGCTTTTTCAGATTGATAATCAATAATACCGGTATGATCAAATTCAACCCCAGGCTGTACAACTAAACCTATAACACGAGTCCAACACTCTCCCACACCAGCGTCATAAAATGCTTGGCGATGGCACGCTAATGTTTTACGGGCAGCATCAGGTGAAGTCACCTCAACGGTATCAAGCTCTTCAGCAGCACCACCAGGAACGGGGACTTCTGTGCCAACAACATAAACAATATCACTAAAACCAAATGTCTTTTTGGCGGTATTTTCTGCAATAACAGCAAGACGAGCTGCACGCGATGCCACGATTTCATCTGTTAAAGGAATAGGATCATCTGCACAAGACATACTGCAATCAAGATGGATTTTTTTAAATCCCGCGGCAACATAATGTGCAATAAGTACATCCGCATTTGCCATCGCTTCTTCAGCATTAAGATGCTGCCAGCGATTAGGCCCTAAATGGTCACCACCAAGGATAAGCTTTTCGACAGGAAAACCGACATTTTCCGCTTTCTCAATAACATATTGGTAGAAATCAGCGGGAGTCATACCTGTATAACCACCAAACTGATCAACCTGATTAGAGGTGGCTTCAATCAGCAGAAAGGAATCATCGTCCAGCGCTTGTAATAAAGCAGCTTCTATTACTAAAGGGTGGGCAGAACAAACAGAATAAATACCATTCTGTTTGCCTGATTTATGTTGCTGAACAATCTTTTCTAAAGGATGCATGTAAATACTAACTCCATAATCAACACCGGCGGTGTTGCTAATGGAGTTAGCAAATTACGCTGTCTTATCGTCCACGATGATAACGTCGATTTTATGATCTTTCAGTTCCTGAACATACTCATCAGGAATACCTGAATCCGTCACTAACACATCAATATCACCAAACTCTCTGATCATATGACAGCTGCGTTTACCGAATTTCGTAGAATCTGCAACCGCAATAATCGTTTCTGAGATATCACACATTAAACGGTTAAGACTGGCTTCCTGTTCATTGTGAGTAGTGATACCAACACGTAAATCAAATCCGTCAACACCAAGAAAAACCTTATCGAAACGGTAATTTCTTAGACTATTTTCAGCTTGTGAGCCAGAAAAAGACAATGCACTTTTTCGCAATACACCACCTGTCATTAAAACCTCAACACCTGTGGTATTTGCTAACTCCATTGCGACATCCAGACCGTTAGTCATGACGACTACATTTTCGCGCGACTTTAAATGTGTCGCGATTTCGCGTGTAGTTGTCCCCGAGTCAAGAATGACGGTGTCTCCATCCTTTATCAGCGTTGCGGCAGCTTTCCCGATTAATGTTTTAATGCCCGCATTTTGTCCACGTTTTTCATGGATACTCAGTTCAGCAATAAAGCCTGTATTAGGAATTGCTGCGCCATGAGAGCGAACGATATAGCCATTTTTCTCAAGAAAACTTAGATCGCTGCGGATAGTGACACTTGAGACTTTAAATAATTCAGCGAGATCTTCGACTCTGGTTTTGCCCTGTTGGTTAACCATATCGAGGATTTCCATACGCCTCTCAACTGCCGCTTTCACTTTCGTCTCCTTACGAAACCAAAAGATTTACTTTCGATTGATTTCGAATGTAGTTTACTACGCCAAATTTAACCGACAACGCAAAAAAACAAAACTTTTGATCTCTTTCACAAAGTTTCGATTTCACTGTCGATTGCTTACGATTATTTTCGTGTCATGTCAATGATAGCCTTGAGGGCATCAGTTTCCAATAAATAAAATGATATAAGGTAATGTCACTCTTATGATTACACCATATATAGCTATATAAAATGCCATGAAATAGAGTTAATAGCGAAATATTTCACAAAAATCAGATTAAAAATTCAAAATGATTATTTATTTTCGAAAAATAAAAGAGTCATATCGCTCAAATAATCAAAAGAACACGAAATTATCGCCATGAGAACATCGTTAAATTGAAAATTATTGTGTTATATACTTATTAATAAACTTTCATTTACTTTCGATATTCTATATTTGTGATTTTAATCTCTTTTGTTTTGTAAAAATTTACGTAATGTAACAGGATAAAAAATAAACTCAGGAAATAAATAATGGCATCAAATCAACCTGCTTTATTTCATATGATGGCAAAGCCGACAAGCTACCACTGTAATATTAAATGTGAATATTGCTTTTATCTGGAAAAAGAAAATATTTTTCAAGATGAGACAAAAGAAACAGGCCATACAGTGATGCCTGATGGTGTACTTCGTCGTTATATTAAAGACTATATTCAGTCACACAGTGGCGATCAGGTTGATTTTGCTTGGCAAGGTGGTGAACCAACGCTTGCAGGATTAGCCTTCTTTGAAAAAGTGGTCAAATACCAAAAGCAATTTGCTAACGGCAAGACAATTACCAATAGTGTACAAACCAATGCGATTGCCATTAATCGCCAATGGGCACAATTCTTTGCTGATAACCACTTTCTATTAGGCGTTTCAATTGATGGCATTGAAGCCGTTCACGATAAATATCGTATTTCAGTCAATGGTAGCCCAACATTTGAACGCGTAAAACGCGCCATCAATTTACTAAATGAGTATGGTGTTGAATTTAATACATTAACCGTTGTAAATGATCAAAACTGGAATAAAGGAAAAGAGACTTATCAAGCTTTAAAAAATTTAGGTTCAACTTTTTTTCAATTTATTCCCATAGTCGAAGTGGATAGACGTTTCCCACACACTCATGGCGGACATTATGCTCCCGGTCCTAACGCACAATTAGCGGCTTTCTCTGTTCCCGCTGAAGGTTACGGAAAATTTATGACCGATATATTCAATGAATGGATACGCCAAGGTGATGTAGGAAAAATATACATTCGCTTATTTGATAGCTTATTAGGGACATGGATGGGATATCCTGCATCAACATGTATTCAATCTAAAACTTGTGGTCAAGCATTAATTATTGAAGCCAATGGTGATGTTTACTCTTGTGATCACTATGTTTATCCCGCTAATAATTTAGGCAACATACAACTAACAAGTCTTGCACAGCTCGCAACATCAAAAACACAGCAACGCTTTGGTCAAAATAAATACGATAAACAAACCAACCTTTGCAAACAGTGTGAAGTGCAAAGCTTATGTTATGGCGGTTGTCCTAAACATCGCATTATTGCTATAGAAGGCGAAAAATATCGCCACAATTATCTATGTCACTCTTATAAAAAAATATTTCATCACACGGCAATCGGCATGCAATTAATGCGTCAAGCGATAGCTCGTGGAGGCCTTGCCAGTGATGCACTTGGGGCGATGCAAAAAAACTATCTCAAGTGACTCTTATTTTATTTTATTTCATTTTATTTATTTTGGAGACAATCTGTGACCTTACCTTTTGTTAAAAAAAGCATACTCGCGGGGATCATTGCCACGTCATGTTTAAGCCTTCCAATATCAGCCCATGCTGGTGGCACACCTGAAAAACCGAATGTACTGTTAATCGTAATGGATGATTTAGGCACAGGACAACTTGATTTTGTACTGGATACCTTAGATGTAGATGCGTTAGCTCAGCGACCAACACCTCCTCGTTATAAAGGTGATATCAATAAAATGATAGAAGCCGCACGTATTGCGATGCCTAATGTCAGTGATATGGCAGAAAACGGTGCAAAAATGACTAATGCATTTGTAGCTCATCCCGTTTGTGGCCCTTCTCGTGCAGGTATCTTTACAGGACGCTCACCCGCCAGTTTTGGTACTTACAGCAATGATGATGCCATTTTAGGTATACCCCAAGATATCAAATTGTTACCCTCACTTTTCCAAGAAAATGGCTATGCCACTGCCAGCATTGGTAAATGGCATAATGCAAAAGTTATCCGTAAACCGAAAATAAATGAAAATAAACAAACCCGTGATTATCACGACAATATGATCTCAACCCCTGAAGCGGGTTATGCGCCTCATGAGCGGGGCTTTGATTACGCCTTTAGTTATTATGCATCAGGTGTTGCCTTATGGAATTCGCCTGCATTTTGGCGTAATGGTGTCAATGTTCCTGCTCCGGGTTACACCACCCATCTATTAACGGATGAAACACTAAAATTTATTGATGAACATAAAGATAAACCTTTTTTTATCAATCTTTCTTATAGCGTTCCACACATACCGTTAGAGCAAGCATCTCCTGCTAAGTATATGGATAAATTTGATACAGGGAATGTGGAGGCAGATAAATATTTTGCCGCCTTAAATGCAGCAGATGAAGGTATTGGACAAATCATTGCGAAATTAAAAGAAAATGGTGAGCTAGAAAATACATTAATTTTTTTCTTATCTGATAATGGTGCAGTTAATGAATCCCCCATGCCCATGAATGCCATGGATAGAGGCTTTAAGGGCCAGATGTTTAATGGTGGAGTTAGAGTACCTTTTATTGCTTATCAACCCGGAACTATTCCCGCGGGAACAAAAAGCGATGCGATGATCTCCGCACTTGATATTTTGCCAACCGCGTTACAAGTCGCTGATATTCAAATTCCTGATAGCCTGCAAGTAGAAGGTAAAAATATTATGCCATTGCTTAAAGGTGAAACAACGCGTTCGCCTCATGCTTATCTGTATTGGGCAGGCCCCGGCACTAAGCATTATAGTGAAGAAAACCAAGAGTTTTGGCATGGTTATCATCAATGGATCACCTATCAACGTCAAACGCCTCCAGTAAACCCTAACTTAGAGAAACTGTCTAAAGGTGCTTGGGCAGTGCGTGATGGTGAATGGGCGCTCTATTTTTATGATGATGGTAAAAATCAACCACAGCTTTTTAACGATAACACCGATCCTGGCGAATCAATCGATTTGGCAAAACAAAATCCACAAAAAGTGGCTGAACTAAAAAATGCGTATTACCAGTGGATCAAAGATAAACCTAAACCTGTTATTTGGGGGCAAGATCACTATCAAATACTAGTAGATTCAGCCAAACCTTAAACTCAACTTCCGTTTTGTTTCGCAAGGATGCGTCTTTTTTCTGAGATACGAAAATGGTTATTGAAATTGCATCTAAACCACGGCCTAAACTGCCTTATGAGCACCCTGATGTAAAAATTTATCAACGCTTATTTAAAGAAAACATAATCCGGCGATTAGTCAGAAAATCGGCTTATCACCGTCATGATAATGCTATTGCTGATTTTTTTAAGGATGAGACACACTCTCTTTTTTCGCTCTGTGAAAGACTTACTCAGTATATTACAGAAGCTTTTCATCACTATCAGGTTTGGGGTTATTCCCATGCCTATTACCCCGGTAGTCCTGGTCAACAAACCGTCAGAACCGATGCGCTAGAAGGGGTCAGTCGAGTACTTCCTTTACTTGCCGCATGGACAGTAAATAGCAAAAAAAGCACATTACTAGGTTTAAACCAGCAAATTTACCATTTACCTTCAATGATAAAACAAAGCTTTATTCATGGAACAGATCCTCTTCATAAAGGCTATTGGGGAAAACTTGAAAATTACGATCAACGAATTTGTGAGGCATCTGATCTCGCTCTTACTCTTTGGATCAGCCGTGAATGGGTTTGGGATACGTTATCTTCGGAGATCAAACAGCAAATAATTAACTGGTTTGAACAAGTTAATCACTGCGAAATTGTTGATAATAACTGGCATTTTTTTCCACTAACCGTCCAATTTGTTATTAAAGCACTGACAGGTAAAGATACCATTGCCCATTGGCGTTATGAAAGATTAAAAGAATTTTATGTCGGTGATGGATGGTTTCGTGATGGGGCAAAAGGTAATTATGATTACTACAATGCGTGGGGGTTTTATTATTCTCTTTATTGGCTAGCGCAAATTGATCCACAATTTGATCATGATTTTATTACTCAATCCCTGAATAATTTTAATCAACACTACCTTTATTTTATCACCCCAAAAGGTATTCCTTTTTTTGGTCGTAGTGCTTGTTATCGTCTTGCTGTTTCTGCGCCATTACTCGCAGGCGTTGATTTACAATGCCCTTTTGTCAAAGTTGGAGAGGCTAAACGGGCTTTTGAAAGCAGCTTACGTTATTTTATTTCTCAAGGTGCACTCAAAAATGGCGCTCCCACTCAAGGGCTATTTAATCATGATGCTCGTTTAGTTGATAATTACAGTGGTCCAGCAAGCTCTTTTTGGTCATTACGGGCTGTCATTATCGCTCTTTATTGTGCTGATCGTATTAATTTATGGCAAGCACCATCACTTCCTTTACCTATCGAAAAAAATGACTTTCGTTTCGAAATACCCGCTATCCAAGCATCAATTATCGGGGTGAAAGCAACACAAGAAGTCAGTGTTATTTTTCGAGAGGATTATACACAACAACAATCACCTTTAACTCGCCGTTTAGAAAAACAAACGCGAGTACAAAAAATCACAGAAACTGTAATTGGACAATCAAGACGCCCTAAAAACAACCTATTACGCAAAGGAGTCACCAGTTACAGTTCTAAAATGACACATTTCTTCTGACTTACTTTCATTTGCTTTCGGTGCGAAGGGAATAAAAATGTGATTTAGATCTTTTACCTTTCTATTTCTTTCGTTTATTATTAATCGTAATTAAACGAAAGATGAGAGGCAAACATGTATCTGGTTTCTACTCGTAATATGCTCAATAAAGCACAGCATGAAAACTATGCTGTGCCCGCTTTTAACATTCATAACTTGGAAACTATCCAAGTGGTAATGGAAACTGCGGCTGAAATGGCATCACCTGTGATCTTAGCAGGCACACCTAGCACGTTTGCTTATGCTGGTAGTGATTATTTAATTTCGATTTGCCAGCAAGCGGCTGAGCAATATCGCATCCCAGTAGCACTACATTTAGATCATCATGAAAATATTCCTGATATTTGCAATAAGGTGATTTCGGGGGTGCGATCAGCCATGATCGATGCTTCTCATTTTCCTTTTGAAGAAAACATTCGCCTGGTTAAAGAGGTCGTCAATTTCTGCCATTATTGGGATTGCACCGTAGAAGCTGAATTAGGTCGTCTTGGTGGGCAAGAAGATGATTTAATCGTTGATGCGAAAGATGCGCTATTTACCGATCCTGATTCAGCAGTACAATTTATCAAAGCCACAGGAATTGACTCATTAGCGGTGGCGATTGGTACAGCACATGGTATGTATAAACATGAACCACATCTTGATTTTGATCGTCTACATGCCATCCGCCAAAAAACAGAGATCCCTTTAGTACTACATGGCGCGTCAGGTATTCCTGATACTGATGTACGTCATTGTATCGACTTAGGTATTTGCAAAGTTAACGTAGCAACCGAACTTAAAATTGCTTTCTCTAACGCAATTAAGCAGTACTTTTTAGATAATCCTGATGCCAGTGATCCTCGCCATTATCTAGTGCCAGGTAAAGCGGCGATGAAAGCGGTGGTTGCAGATAAAATTCGCGTCTGTAAAAGTGATGGGAAACTGTGAAAATAAATAGAACTGTCGCCATTATTGGCGAATGTATGATAGAGCTAAGTGGCCAACCTTTTTTGCCACAACAACAGCGTTTTGGGGGCGATACATTAAATACAGCACTGTATTTAGCGCGCCTCATTCCTACATTACATCCGCAATATATAACAGGTTTAGGCACTGATAATTACAGTGCCTTAATGCAAAAAGCATGGGAAAAAGAGGGGATCAACTGCCAGTCAGTGATCACCATTCCCGAAAAACTTCCCGGTTTATATGCCATTGAAATTGATACTTGTGGTGAGCGTAGCTTCCATTATTGGCGTAGTGATGCCGCTGCACGTTATATTGCAACGGACAACCGTTTTGCAACACATCTAGATACCTTGCCCGACGATAGTGTTATCTATCTTAGTGGTATTTCACTGGCCATTTTAACGCCGAAAGGAAAAGAAGCGTTAATCACGCAATTAATCCGCCTTAAACAGCGAGGGCTCACCTTAATTGTCGATTCAAACTTTCGGCCTCGTTTATGGGATCTAATACCTCATGCGCAAGAGTGGTTCGAAAAACTATATCGACTCAGTGATATCGCTTTAGTCACCGGAGATGATGAACAAGCTCTCTGGCAACAACCCAGCCTTACTGAGCAAAAAATTGTCGAACGCCTTCATCAATGGGGCAATAAAAACGTCATTGTTAAACTAGGAGCAAAAGGGGCTTTCTGGTCTGATGGTGAAAATACCGGTTATATCTGCCCCAAACCGATACAGCATGTCATAGACACTACGGCAGCCGGGGATTCTTTTAATGCTGGTTTTATTGCTGCATGGCTACAAAACTACCCTTTGCCTACATGTTGTTTATGGGGAAATACATTAGCAGGATTAGTTATCCAACATCATGGCGCCATTATTCCCCATAACATCACTGATTCATTCTATTCACTCATCAAGGATAACCATGAGACAGTCAATTGTTGATACACTTTCAGTACTGAAAGTGATCCCCGTGATCCAAATTAATCGCGCCGAAGATGCAATTTGGCTGGGTGAAATACTAACCCAAAATCAATTACCTATTGCTGAAATTACCTTTCGTACTCCAGCAGCCGCCAAAGCAATAAAGCTGATGAGAGAACACTTTCCTGAGCTTATTCTTTGTGCGGGTACCGTATTAACAGCGCAACAAGCTGATATAGCAAAAGAAGCGGGTGCAAGCTTTGTTATTTCTCCCGGTTATAATCCAAAAACCGTCGATTATTGCCTTCATAATGGCATTGATATTGTGCCTGGAATAAATAACCCAAGCCAAATTGAAGTTGCTCTTGAGCGCGGTTTAACCTTGCTAAAATTTTTCCCAGCAGAAGCTTCTGGTGGAGTAAAAATGCTAAAAGCAATGGCGGCACCTTACTCTCAAGTTCAATTTATGCCTACTGGAGGAATTAGTCTAAACAATGTTAGTGATTACCTCGCTATCGGGCAAGTTATCGCATGTGGTGGCAGTTGGATTGCTACTACTGAGGCAATTGATAATCAAGACAAACAGACTATTGCTCGCAATATTCAAAATATCCATTCATTACTTAAGAATAAAGGATAAACAAAATGAAACAGGTTGCCGTTTTATTGGCTGATGGTTTTGAAGAAGGTGAAGCGGTTGTTTTTATTGATATCATGCGTCGCCTTGATATTCATGTAGATGTACTTTCTTGCATGGATACACTGGTGTTAAACACCTATTTTAACACTAAGATCAGTGCTGATTACCTATTAACCGAAAAATTCACACACAGTTATGACGCAGTAATGATGCCGGGTGGTCCTAAAGGTACAGATCGTCTATGTGCAAATTCACTCGTGATTGATTTTATTAAACGCCATATTGCACAAGACAAATACATTTGTGCTCTATGCTCTTCCGGTGCAAAAGTATTAGCAGCACATCATCTTCTTGAAGGTCGTTATTACAGCACTGGTGATAAACTTGCTGATAAATATGATGATGGTCATTATCTTGACCAAGATGTTGTTGTTGATGGGAAATTTATCAGTGCCAAAGGATTAGGTGTTAGCTTTGAATTTGCCTTTACGGTAGCTAAATATTTGCTCAGTGATAATGTAGAAAAAGTAGATTGGCAAGCTAATCACATTTACTTTAAACATTGGCCGTTGTCTTACCTTGACTAAATATTAAATAACTAAGCCCTCTTTTTAAACCGCCGTTAATAACAGAGCGGTTTATTAGAGGGCTTTCATTTCTTATCAAAAAAAAGAGTTAGAAACGATACAGACTAAATGGTTTGGCATCTAATACAGGTTTTTTGCCTAATAATAAATCTGCTGTAATTTCTGCTGATACAGGGCTTTCTGTCATTCCCCAACCTGTTGCAGTATTAATAACTAGACCTGGATACTCTTTAACATCAGAGATAATTGGGTTTTCATCTGGTGCAATCGCCATCGCACCACTCCACTGATCAATTAACGTTGATTCTTTAAATGCTGGGAACTCTTTTTTCAGTTTTTCCAGTGAGGCATTTAATTCTGGCAGATCAGGCAGAGCGGTCATATCACGATATTTTTCAAATGGCGACTCTTCATTAAGATCCCAATGTGTTGATTGCATAAAGGAATTAATCAACTGCTCATTTAACGAAATATGTACTGGGAAATCAGGTAAAGCCAGCAGAGGTAAATATTTATAGCCGTAAGTAAATGATTCTTTTACTACCGGAGCAACAATGACACGAGGAGAAGTTGCATACGTTCCATCCGCTTGCTCACGGAAGAAAATTCCGCCGGGTAAAGCAACGTTTCCACCTGGCGCATTTGGTGCTGCGCTAATTAATTGCTGTGATTGATAAGCAGGTAATGTTGGTACATCAACATTTAGGTTCTGCATAAATAAACGTGACCAAACACCACCGGCGACAACAACACGAGAGGTTTTAATTGGTCCTTTTTCTGTTACAACATCAGAAATAACACCAGCTTGCGTTTCTAAACCACGGGCTGCACAGTTTGTGAAAATTTTGATACCCATTTTTTTGGCATATTCTGCCATCACAAAAGTCGCAACTTCAGGATCGAAGCTTCCTGAGTCTTCTTCGAAACCAGCAATTTTCCAATCAGTGGTAGCGCCACGTAAACGCTGTTTTAACTCAGCGCCTTCAATCATTTTTGTTCTAAATGGAATGTCTGAGCCAACATCTTTGCTTTTAGCATCAATCCATTTTCTTACGTTTTCTAAATCTTCTTCATCTAAAGGAACTTCTACACGACCTTGTGTACGATAAGTGGTATCAATACCAACTTTAGCGTTCATTTCACGCCAGCGGTGCTTCCCGAGGTGATGTAATAAGAAGGTTTCATCTGGCATTTTATAGCTAATAGCTTGACCATAGAATCGCGATGATTGTTCGCCGGCAATATTTCCTTTTTCAACGATTGTGACAGATAAGCCACGCTCAGCAAGGTTAATCGCGGTCATGATACCTAAAATACCCGCACCAATTACAACAACATCATCTTGTTTCGGTAATGGACCGCCAGTTCCCTCAACAAAACCATGTCTCGGCGTACCAGGAACAAAACGCCCTTCTCGCGTTAACATAGGTGTTAAAATCCCAGCGCCTGCAGCAACAGCAACCACTGTGCCACCAAGAATAAATTTTCTTCTACTTATTGCCATTTCGAAACAATTCCTTTCATGCAGTGAATAATTATCATTATATAATCACGGCATTTTATTCTATTTGTAACGCAATAGTAAACCAGTTGTGATTATTTTTTTGGTGAATAGTATATGAATGAGCTAATATATTCAAAATGTAAGCAA
>NZ_CAWPAV010000039.1:0-12756 GCF_963885725.1 Proteus sp. G4380 | reverse complement strand
TAGGAATATCTCCACCGACAAAATCAAAACAGAACGTCAAGACTGAAAAAGTTGGCTTAGCGAAAAAATATCTTGAAGAACTTATCATTAAAAAAACGCTTGATATCATTGCGTTGAGTGAGGTTTCTGAAAACGAGAGCTACGCTTTTAAGCAGTTGGCGACTCAATTAAAAATGGGGTATATCGATCTCTCAGGAAAAATAGGCCGGATTATTATTGATATATCATTAATATATCATTAATATATCAAATGAATAAACTAGAGTTTATTTCAAGTAAGTTTTTAACTAAACTCCAGCCTGATAATAGAATGGTAAGGGTAGGCGTTGCTGTTGTATTTAAAGAAATCGAACATCAAAAAATAATCACCCTTTTTTTATCACATTGGCCATCAATATTAAGTGCTAATGATACAACTCGAGAAGTGGCAGCTGCAGGATTAAGAAGTAGTATTAATAAACTCTTTGAAAATAATGGAGATGATGTTCAGTTTATTTGTATGGGGGATTATAATACAGAGCCTTATTCTAATGCGATGCTTAATATATTGTATGCGACAAGAGATTATCATTTAATAAAAAAGAAAAGAAAACTATTATTTAACCCATTTTGGTATCTCTTATCTGATAAGAAGACTAATAATTTAGGTACATATTATTATAATTCCGCATCTATTAATCGTTGGTATGTGTTTGATCAAATGATTTTTTCTTCATCATTTTTATATGGAAAAGAAGATTGTTTTAAATTAGATCTTGAACGGTTTGATTTTTATCGCGTCCTAAATGATGATAATCACTGCCTTGATGATATCTTTTTTAAAAAATTTGATCATTACCCCATATTTTGTAGGATCTTCCATGAATGATGAACATAAGATATTCGAAAAAATAAAAGCTTCACTCAATAGAGCATCTTTTATTATTGATCTACGGAGTAAGATAGAAGATAAAATCAGTGCAGTGGTCAAAAAGTTAGAAGTGATCACCAATAATAAAGTTAAGGTATCATTTGAAGATAATAATAAAAGTAATATTCATTTTATAAATAGTGAACGCCTTGTTTATATTAATAATGCTGATTTAAGTAAAGAGGGTGGTTTTATACTATTTGGTTATAGCTTTAGTAAAATAAATGGCTTTCCTATTGAGATAGAAACGGAAATAGAATCTTTTCACGCAGAAGATATTGAAAATTTATTACATATTATTGTTAATATTATTGATAATGAGTCTATCAGGATCATCGAACTTACTCATCATACTATTTATAATAAATTGATTAATCACCAATAAAAAACCGGCACTGCTTTCGCAATGCCGGTTTTTTATTCTTTTGAGGAAACTAGATGAATAATATTTTTTTATCTATTAAATGAAGAAGTCGTAGTGCTGCACCATTGGGCTTAATTTCGTTTCTTTCCCACTTAGAAACGCTTTCTTTAGTCATATTCAATATCAAAGCAAGGGAAGATTGAGAGATATTATTTTGCTCACGGATCCTTTTTATATCTTCACCTGTCATAGGGGTAGGATGTTTATACTTAGCTTGTAATTCTTTCGCTTTTATTCTGGCGGCAATACGTTTAGTTGTACTGCCATCAGTGACTCCTGCATCTTCCATTTCTTGTGCAAATTTTAGCATTTCTTTCATTTTATCAGTCATATTTAACCTCTGTTAAAAGGCCTAGTGCAATCATTTTATCTATTTTATTTTGATTTGCATTGAAGAGATCTTTTGCTAGATCTTTATAGGACTCAAGTTCATCATCTGTGATCTCTTTGGTTTTTTTAGAGCTTAAACTCGATTTTTTCCAACCATCAGCAAAGAATAAATTATTCCCTTGCTTATAAAATATAATTGTTCTAATTCCGCTACTTTTACCTTTTCCTTGGATACAGGCACGTTTCTTGATAACACCACCACCTAGATCTGCCTCAAATTGTCCTGCAAGGACTTCGGTAGCGATAGCTATTAGTTCTGCATTCGTAAGCGTTATTTTTTTGAAACTATTTTTGAACATCTTTGTTTTATAAATAACCATCACGTCCTCTGTGGTAGTTTTTACTATAGTAAATTTTATCACTCAATCATAGAATGTAAATGGGTATTTTTTAATCGTTTTTTATTTTAATTTTAAGTAAAAAAACCGGCACTGCTTTCGCAATGACGGTTTTATGTTGTTGTATGACTAAGTTTTATAACTTATTGTAAAACAGAAATATCAGCGACTTTTAAGAACAACTCGCGTAATTCATGTAGCATGGTTAAACGGTTGATACGAATTTCTTCGTCTTTATCCATTACCATCACTTTATCAAAGAAGTTATTCACAACATCACGTAAAGAGGCGAGTTCAACTAATGCTTCTTGGTATTTACGTTCAGCAAATAGAGGGGCTAGCTTATCTTGTAGCACAGAAAGATTAGCCGCTAGCTGAACTTCTTCAGGCGCTTTTAGCACCGAGGCTAATACTTTATCGTTGAGCTTAACATCTGCTGATTTTGCTAAGATATTAGAAACACGTTTATTGGCTTCGGCTAATGCAGCTGCTTCTTCTAAGGTTCGGAAGTAAGTAACGGCTTTTACACGAGCGTTAAAGTCAGCAGGTTGTGTTGGGCGGCGCGCTAATACCGCTTGAATAGTATCAATACTATAACCCAGCTCTTGATACCAAGCACGGAAACGACCTAGCATAAACTCTACGACATCACTGACGACATTTTGGTTCGTCAGTTTGTCACCATATAGGCGAGCCGCTTCTTGGGTTAATTCTTCAATATCTAATGGTAAATCTTGTTCAACAATAATACGTAGCACACCAAGGGCAGCACGACGTAAAGCGAAAGGATCTTTATCCCCTTTAGGATGTTGACCAATACCAAAGATACCTGCCAGCGTATCCATTTTTTCAGCTATAGCGACAGCACTTGCTACTGGGTTAGATGGTAGTGCATCACCTGCAAAACGTGGTTGATATTGCTCTTTTAATGCGACAGCAACTTCTTCATCTTCACCATCATGGCGAGCATAATGCATCCCCATAACCCCTTGGGTATCGGTGAATTCAAACACCATATTGGTCATTAAGTCACATTTTGATAATAAACCAGCACGTGTTGCTTTATTGACATCAGCACCCATTTTCTCAGCAATAAAACCGGCGAGAGCTTGAATACGGTCTGTTTTGTCGCGTAGAGAGCCTAAATCTTTTTGGAAAAGAACAGTTTCAAGGCGTGGTAAGTTATCTTCTAAACGCTGTTTTCGGTCAGTTTTAAAGAAGAATTCCGCATCCGCTAAACGAGGGCGAACCACTTTTTCGTTACCACTGATTATCTGTTGAGGATCAGAGGATTCAATGTTAGAAACGAAAATAAAGTGAGGTAATAGCGCACCTTGTTTATCGTAAACAGGAAAATATTTCTGATCGCCTTTCATGGTGTAAACCAGTGCTTCAGCCGGAACTTCAAGGAATTTTTCCTCAAATTTTGCCGTTAACACCACAGGCCATTCAACTAATGAAGTGACTTCTTCAACTAGGCTGTCACTTAAATCAGCGACACCACCTAGTTTTTCAGCCGCAAGACGTGCATCATGAAGAATGATGGATTTACGGTTTTCGTAATCGGCAATGACCTTACCACGTTCATAAAGGATTTCAGGGTACTGGTCTGCATTATCGATAGTAAATTCAGCTTCACCCATAAAACGGTGGCCACGAATAATACGATCGCTTTGTACACCTAAGATTTCACCGTCAATGAGGGTATCACCCAATAATAAAGTAACAGTATGCACTGGACGCACAAAATGCGTTTCTTTATCACCCCAACGCATTAATTTAGGGATAGGCAGTTTTGCCAGTGCATTGCTTACCATACCAGCCAGTAGTTGGTTAACGGCTTCGCCTTTAACTTCAGCACGATAAAAGAGCCACTCACCTTTATCCGTTGATAAACGTTCAGCTTGATCAACAGTGATGCCGTTACCTCTAGCCCAACCTTCTGCGGCTTTAGTTGGCTTACCTTCAGCATCAAATGCTTGCGCTATAGCAGGGCCTCGTTTTTCAACGATCCTATCTGCTTGAGATTTCGCCATATTCGCCACTTTGATGGCTAAACGACGAGGAGCGGCAAACCAAGATACATCACCATGAGTAATATTGGCGTTATCCAGTTCAGCCGTAAAATGGGTCGCAAAAGATTCGGCTAAAGAACGAAGCGCTTTCGGCGGTAACTCTTCTGTGCCGATTTCCACAAGGAAAGTCTCAGTTGTCATAATAGCCTCTTACTTTTTACACATAGGGAAACCAAGCGCCTCACGGGAAGCATAGTAAGCTTCAGCGACGGCTTTGGTTAAAGTACGGATACGTAAAATATAGCGTTGACGCTCTGTAACAGAAATCGCTTTACGTGCATCCAATAAGTTAAAAGTGTGACCTGCTTTTAAGATACGTTCGTAAGCAGGTAAAGGCAGAGGTTTTTCTAACTCTAACAACTCACGAGCTTCTTTTTCATATTGTTCGAAACAAGAGAATAAGAAGTCAACATCTGCATATTCAAAGTTATAAGTTGATTGTTCTACTTCATTTTGGTGATAAATATCGCCGTAGGTGGTTTTACCTAATGGGCCATCACACCAAACTAAGTCATAAACGCTATCAACGCCTTGAATGTACATTGCCAGACGCTCTAAACCGTAAGTAATTTCGCCAGTGACGGGTTTACACTCTAATCCGCCAACTTGTTGGAAATAGGTAAATTGCGTCACTTCCATGCCGTTGAGCCAAACTTCCCAGCCTAATCCCCAAGCACCTAATGTTGGGTTTTCCCAGTTATCTTCAACAAAACGAATATCATGGATAGTAGGATCTAATCCTAATTCTCTTAAAGAGCCAAGATAAAGCTCTTGGATGTTATCCGGTGATGGCTTGATGATAACTTGGAATTGGTAATAGTGCTGTAGACGGTTAGGGTTTTCACCGTAACGTCCGTCAGTTGGACGGCGTGATGGTTGAACATAAGCCGCTGCAATAGGCTCTGGGCCTAATGCTCGTAAACAGGTCATTGGGTGTGAGGTACCTGCTCCTACTTCCATATCTAATGGTTGAACAATGGTACAGCCCTGACGAGCCCAATAATCCTGTAATGTCAGGATCAGCCCCTGAAAGGTTTTGGTATCAAACTTTTGCATGTTATATCCGCATGGCGATACATAGAATAAAAAGAAAGGTTTCAGTATACCTTCTAGACGAAAGATATACAGCAAGGAATACGGGCAATTTTCTCTTGATCAAAAAAATAGTGCCTTAATCGTTGTTATGACTATGCTCAAATAGCCAGAATGATTTTTTCTTAGTCTATTTACATGTGTTTTTATACAGTATATAAAGAGCGATATCAATTGTATGAATAACACCTATAAAGAACAAGGAATGTAGCAAATGAATAAACAACGTTGTGATTGGGTAACTCAAGATCCTGAATATCTCGCATACCATGATAATGAATGGGGAAAACCACAGCGAGATAAATACAAACTTTTTGAGATGATCTGCCTTGAAGGACAACAGGCAGGTTTGTCGTGGTATACCGTATTAAAGAAAAGAGCAGGATTTCGTCGTTGTTTTTTTGATTTTCGTCCTGAAAAAATAGCACTAATGACTGAAAAAGATGTGGAAACACTACTACAAGATCCGTCTATTATTCGTCATCGTGGCAAAATTAACGCCATTATCAATAATGCGCGTGCCTTTTTAGCGATGGAAGCTCAGGGTGAAGATTTCAGTGAATTTATTTGGCAATTTGTTGATGGAAAACCCATTGATAACCAGTGGCAGACTATTTCACAGGTTCCTGCTTTTACTGAAATTTCAGATGATATGGCTAAGGCGTTAAAGAAAAAAGGGTTTAAATTTGTTGGTACTACCACCTGTTATGCATTTATGCAAGCAGTAGGCATGGTTAACGATCATATACTCTGTTGTTTTTGCCGGCAATCTCAGCCGGAAAGTAGTATTAAATAGAAGAATACTAGTTTAGTTATCTTTAATTGGATTTAAAACTGAATTTATATTTCAATATTGGTTTTAAGGTTGGTGTTGATATTTAAGTATACATCTGTTAACGGTTGATGCTGAGTCCGGCTCACGGTATGGTGTTTATCTAATGAAAAACGACAAAGAAGATCCTGCAAAGATGACTCAACTATCACGATTTGGGCAAAAATTTGCTCGCCACTCAGGTATTTCTCGCTTGATGCAAGACTTAAATGAAGGAATACGTACACCAGAAGCGGTGATGTTAGGAGGAGGAAATCCTGCCCATATTCCTGAGATGGACAGCTATTTTCACCAATTATTACAAGAGATGGTGAATAATGGCTCATTAAGTGATGCCGTATGTAATTACGATGGGCCACAAGGTAAAGATGCGATGCTCAACGCCTTGGCTATTTGTTTAAAAGAAAAATTAGGATGGAATATTTCCGCTAAAAATATTGCGCTTACTAACGGCAGTCAAAGTGCTTTCTTTTATCTTTTTAATTTACTCGGTGGCCAATCTGCTGAGGGTAAAAAGCGCAAAATTCTTTTTCCCATCGCTCCGGAATATATTGGATATGCCGATGCCGGATTAGAAGAAGATTTGTTTGTTGCGAATAAACCCACTATTGAAATGCTACCTGATGGACAATTTAAATATCATGTAGATTTTGAACATTTAACGATAGGTGATGATATTAGTGCTATTTGTGTTTCTAGACCAACAAATCCAACAGGTAATGTGATCACTGATGATGAAGTAAAAAAGCTGGATGCCTTAGCGAAAAAACATGATATCCCACTGATTATTGATAATGCTTACGGCGTGCCCTTTCCGGGGATTATTTTTTCCCAAGCAACTCCCCACTGGAATGACAACACCATTCTTTGTATGAGCCTCTCTAAGCTAGGATTACCGGGGGCTCGTTGTGGCATTATTATCGCTAATGAAGAGCTTATTACTGCAATCACGAATGTGAATGGCATTATTAGTCTTGCCCCTGGAGGTATTGGCCCTGCGATGGCATTAGAAATGCTCAAACGTGATGATTTAATGCGATTATCCCAAGAGATAATTAGATCTTTTTATCATCAACGAGTACTTGAAACTATTGATATTATTCGTCGCTATCTACCTAAAGAGCGTTGCCTTATCCATAAACCGGAAGGGGCTATTTTCTTGTGGCTTTGGTTTAAAGATTTACCAATCTCAAGTGAAGAACTCTATCGGCGTTTAAAAAAACGTGGTGTATTGATGGTTCCTGGTCACTATTTCTTTCCAGGCTTAGAAGAGTCGTGGCAACATGCACATCAATGTATGCGAATGAATTATGTACCAGAGCCTGCATTAATTGAAAAAGGAATAAAGATCCTATCGGAAGAGATAGAACGATGCTTATCGCCAGAATAAATAAGTAATAAAAATGCCCCTTCAGCGAGAAGAAGGGGCAAAGACAATAACGAGGACTTTTGAGCATAAGTTTGACGGAAAGAAATTGATTACTAAAAGTTAGCAATCCGTCTCAATCTAAATTTCTTAGCACGAGCGCTATTAAAACAGATAATAATAAAATCGATGGCTTAAATAAGCCCCTTTTAAGCCCTTTATTATCCTTCTGTAAAGTGAAATTAAGCATTTGATAACAAATTGACTGCAACCATTTAATATATCTATTAAATTCGCTACAAAGCCCAAATAATCAGTGCCATTAGTTGTGGCGTGATGATGCGTAAAAACATAGCTAAAGGATAAACCGTGGCATAAGAAAGTGCGGCTGCACCGCTATTTTGATGAATAGAATTAGCGAATGCTAGAGCGGGAGGATCAGTCATCGAGCCTGCAAGTACGCCACATAGGGTAAGGTAATTTAACTTAAAAACGAGACGAGCCATTATACCGACTATCAATAATGGGAGTAGTGTGATCGCGATACCATAGCCAATCCAACTTAACCCTTGTCCATATATTAAGGTATCAATAAACCCGCCACCGGAATTAAGGCCAACCACAGCCAAAAACATGACGATCCCGAGTTCACGTAGTGCAAGATTAGCACTTGGGGGCATAAACCAATAGAGTTTCCCGAAAGTACCAATACGGCCTAAAATCAAGGCCACGATCAGCGGCCCGCCAGCAAGGCCTAATTTTAGTGCAACAGGGATCCCCGGAATAAAAATAGGGATAGAGCCTAATAAAACCCCTAAACCAATGCCAATAAAAACAGGCAACATCTGTACTTGTTCTAATTTTTGTCGTGCATTACCTAAAAGTACCGTAATTGCTTCTATGGCCCCAGGTCTACCCACAACATTTAAAATATCGCCAAACTGTAGCATACTGTTATTACTAGGAATTAATTCAATTCCAGCTCGATTTAATCGTGTGATAACAACATCATATTTTCTTTTTAAATCGAGATCTTTTAATCGTTTACTCAATACTGCGTCATTCGTGACAACAATGCGCACAGATTGTAATTGATGGGTTGAGGTAGAAAGTGAAGCATCTACTTCTTCGCCTAAAATAAGGCGAACCTTATTGAGATCTTCTCTTGAGCCGACAATATGCAGTAAATCGCCTAACTGAATAATAGTGGAAGGCATCGGAACCATAATATCGTCGCCACGTTTCAAACGTGAACAGACAAGGGCATCTTCATTGAGTTGTGGGATATCTTGCATTAATAAGCCATCTAAATTGGGATTGCGAATGGCAATGTTAATGGTATGCAGTGTCTCTTTAGTGCTGTTTTGCTGATGGTTAAAGTGTTTTGCTTCTCGCTCTATATTGATTTTAAATAGCACGCGAATAAACCACATGACCAAAAGAATGCCACAAATTCCCATGGGGTAAGCCATAGCATATCCCATTCCCATTTGACTGATTATGGCTGGATCAATATTAAGGTCGGTGAGGATTTGTTGCCCTGCACCTAATGAAGGCGTGTTCGTTACCGCACCAGAAAAAATG
The DNA here is from genome assembly GCF_963885725.1 of Proteus sp. G4380. Taxonomy (NCBI): domain Bacteria; kingdom Pseudomonadati; phylum Pseudomonadota; class Gammaproteobacteria; order Enterobacterales; family Morganellaceae; genus Proteus; species Proteus sp. G4380. The sequence continues at coordinate 3,745 of NZ_CAWPAV010000039.1, read as the reverse complement.
CCAAGAATAATGGGTAGTGGCACATTAAATAAGTGATAAATAAAGGCTGTTACTAGTGAACCAAGTAAAATAATCAAAATGGCAAAGGCATTGAGCTTAAGCCCAGATACACGTAAAGAAGAGAAAAAACCGGGGCCGACTTGGATACCAATGGTATATACAAAGAGGATAAGGCCGAATTCTTGAATAAAATGGAGTATCTGTGTGTTGAGCACCAGTCCATAACGTTGAGCTAAATGGCCTACAATAATCCCTCCAAACAGCACTCCGCCAATTCCTAAACTGACCCGATAGATTTTAACGTTACCTATCCAAAGTCCTAAGGCGCCTGCTAATGACAACATCACCATTGTTAATGCAATATCACTCATAAAACAGATCCTATGCCAAGTGAAATAGCCAAGTAACTTACTAGCTAAAACGATACATCTAGTTTGCCAAAAAGATAAAAAAACGCTGTGTCTTATTGCACAAATTCAGCATATATAACGATCAAAAAAATAAAAAAGATAAATATTCAGTTAAAATATTTATTTAAAATGAATAGGGTTGAATTTTAATATCAGTGAAACATAATAATTTATAACATCAGAATTATTATATAAAATGAGTTTATTTTTAGATTAAATTAATTACCTGTGTTATTAAAAATAAACCCCTTAGATCTTCTTTTTCTTGTCCTAACAAGGAAAACAGGTTTAACTATGTAATAAAGGTGTTTAACCCTAACGGCTTTTTATAGGTGCTCTATGAGATCCATAATCATTAACAAGTTAATACTAGCGACGTTTATGCTATCACTGACAGGGTGCTCAAGTGTTATGACGCATGCAGGCCCTAATAACGAGCTTTATTCAGGAACAAAAAATAACGTTAATATGCTTTCTGATGATGAAACAGGGTGGGCAATGAAACCGTTAGTTATTCTTGATCTTCCTTTTAGTGCGTTATTAGATACTTTATTGCTTCCTTATGATTATTATACACAACATGATGACAACAGTGATAATTCACCTAAAGAAAGGATAAAAAAATTAGGTAGCACTAATGATACACTTAATACTGGAAATAAAACCTAATTATTATAAATAAGACTAAATATAATCACTTATTTATTATTTAGTCATTATTTATATTTATTTTTTTGCTGTAGCTTCTTTTGGACCAAACATCTTGTTAAGGTTATCAAGCTCTTGCATTCCTTTTTCACAAATTGCTTTTTGCTCTTTTAGGGTGGAAGAACTGATCAACTTTTTATTTTGTTCAAAATTACCTTTTATTTCAGGCATGTTCTGTTTTAAGTCATCTCTTGTAGCAATATATTGTAAGAATTTATCGGCTTCTTTAAAGTAAACCCGACAAGTTTGTGATGTAGCCGCTTGGACTGAAAATGTGGTGACGAATAAAAGTAATGTGCTAATGCCCCAACGTGATTTCATGCTCTAAATTCACCTAACTGATTTGACATAGGGTAATTATATAAAAAGTGCATGGAATAAACGATAACAATAAAGAATAAATTTGTCATTTTTCATGATGTTTTCTGATAACTGTAAAGAAAAATAGCTGTTTCATATAACTTAAGTAAAAGTAGGGTTTATGATGCGGTTAATTTCAGCAATAGTGCTAATAAAAAGTTAAAAATCAGTCATTTTGGTTGAAAACCATACGAACAGTTGGGAGATAAGAAAAAAGTATTGACGCTTTGGCTTTCTGGCAGTAAGATGCACCTCGTTTTCGGCGAGTAGCGCAGCCTGGTAGCGCAACTGGTTTGGGACCAGTGGGTCGGAGGTTCGAATCCTCTCTCGCCGACCATATTTAGAAACCCCGCTTTTTTAAAGCGGGGTTTTGTCGTTTTAAGGCATCTCTTTATAAATAATCGCTTATGATTTTTTTACTCTCTGATCTGATAAGTCGGCATAGTTGCATTATTAGTAACAGTGTAGGTAAGTCAGGGTAAAAAGACGGTTTTTATAAATCTTTTTTGTTTCTCTTTACATATACATAGCACTCCTATTTCCGGTGATAAGAGTGTAAATTGAATGCGTATTGAGTTGTCTATTTTAATCTATTGTATTTTATGGTGTTGTGCTTTTTTTTCTGTAGCGAATGAAAGTCATATCGATCCCCCTGTACCAGTAGATTTACCGACAGAAACACAACTTAGAGATCAATTACTACAACAAAATGACAATGTCTCTTTAGTGAACTTAGCACCACAAAATAAAAGGGAATTTATCACACCTTCTGTGCATTGTTTTTCAATCAAACAGGTAAAACTCCATCATCTCGATGAGTTTTCTTCCCCATCACTGCAACGCCAAGTGGCAAAATGGCAAGCTGAATTAGTTGGGCATTGTCAGTCACAGGCATTGTTAGAACAAGATATCAATATTCTGAATGCGCTGCTTTATGATGCAGGTTATGTGACCAGTGAGGTGGGTAAAGTTGATCTTTATGCCGATGACGAGGTATTGGATATCACATTAAATGTCGGGAGAGTGCAAGACATTGTTTCCGAAGCCCCGACAGATAAACGCTATTTGATTTCACAGGCAGTGCCTGTCAAAAAAGGTGATGTTTTAAACGTTAAAGATATTGAACAGGGGGCTGACAATTTCAGATCCCGTCCTAATAGTAATGTCAAAATTCAGATAGAACCCTCGTCAAAAGAACATGAGTCAATTATTTCTCTTTCTCAAGTGGGAAAAAGGACAATGGCAGGCTCGGTATCGATTGATAATAAGGAGCAGAAAATTTACGGAGATCTATTTGGTACTACAAGGCTAAGCTTTGGTAATCTAGCGCAACTTAATGATACTTTAATGGTTATTCTTTCAAGTCAACTCGATACCTTAAAATCAAGAGGCATCAAGAAGCAGATCTTTTTATGGCAAGTACCTTATCATTATTGGCGTGCGACATTATTTGGTTATGATATTGGTTCAAAAATGAGAGTCTCTGAAACGACAAAAGAGTTACAAAAAACGCGTCAACAGCTTCTTTCTTTTGAGATCCAGCGCCAATTTAGACCTTCAACACAGCGTACGGTGACTTTAAGTGGTGGAATACAATATTACACTTATCGCAATGAAGTGTCAGGCTATCGCTTATCAGTCCATGAGCGTCGCAGTCCTTATATTAATGCGGGTATTGAGCAAAATTATCGCTTTATGAGAGGGGGTTACCTTAATGCTAAACTTCATTATAAGCAGAGTGTTTTTATTCCTGGCGCAAGACTATCACCGATAGATTCCCTTAATGGTGTACCCATTTTTAATCTTAATTTTGATGCATTAATTCCTTTTAAAATCACTTCACAGCAATTTTTTTATCAACCAGAAATGATATTTCAACTGACTCGCTCAGATATTGATGGATTACTTGATAAAGCAACCATTGGTGGTCTGTATAGCGTGTATGGTTTTGAGTCCGGCAAAGGTTATTCTGATGCCAATCAGTTTGTTTCCCGACATAAAGTTACTTGGCTTACACCTTTGAATAACCAAATGCTATTTTCCGCCATAGATTATGGTTCCGTTTCAGAAGATAGAAAAAACATTTTTTATAATAAAAATAAATATTTAGTTGGTGCGGCAATAGGATTAGAAGGTAGCTTTAAGAAACTAAGTTATCAGTTAGTATGGAGCATACCGTTATCAGCCCCTTCTAGTCGAGAAGCAACAGGATCGCAGTTTAATTTTAATACCCAATTTAACTTCTGATTATGGAGGTTTATTTTATA
>NZ_CAWPAV010000038.1:0-24493 GCF_963885725.1 Proteus sp. G4380 | reverse complement strand
GTTGGGTAGGGGAGCGTTCTGTAAGCCTGCGAAGGTGTACTGTGAGGTATGCTGGAGGTATCAGAAGTGCGAATGCTGACATAAGTAACGATAATGCGGGTGAAAAACCCGCACGCCGGAAGACCAAGGGTTCCTGTCCAACGTTAATCGGGGCAGGGTGAGTCGACCCCTAAGGCGAGGCTGAAAAGCGTAGTCGATGGGAAACGGGTTAATATTCCCGTACTGGTGGTAACTGCGATGGGGGAACGGAGAAGGCTAGGTTGTCCGGGCGACGGTCGTCCCGGTTCAAGCAGGTAGGCAGAGTGATTAGGCAAATCCGGTCACTTAATGCTGAGATGTGATGACGAACCACCAAGGTGGTGAAGCAATTGATGCCCCGCTTCCAGGAAAAGCCTCTAAGCTTCAGGTTACCAACAATCGTACCCCAAACCGACACAGGTGGTCAGGTAGAGAATACTCAGGCGCTTGAGAGAACTCGGGTGAAGGAACTAGGCAAAATGGTGCCGTAACTTCGGGAGAAGGCACGCTGGCGGTAGGTAAAGTCCCTCGCGGACGGCGCTGAAGCCAGTCGAAGATACCAGCTGGCTGCAACTGTTTATTAAAAACACAGCACTGTGCAAACACGAAAGTGGACGTATACGGTGTGACGCCTGCCCGGTGCTGGAAGGTTAATTGATGGGGTCAGCCGTAAGGCGAAGCTCCTGATCGAAGCCCCAGTAAACGGCGGCCGTAACTATAACGGTCCTAAGGTAGCGAAATTCCTTGTCGGGTAAGTTCCGACCTGCACGAATGGCGTAATGATGGCCAGGCTGTCTCCACCCGAGACTCAGTGAAATTGAACTCGCTGTGAAGATGCAGTGTACCCGCGGCAAGACGGAAAGACCCCGTGAACCTTTACTATAGCTTGACACTGAACATTGAGCCTTGATGTGTAGGATAGGTGGGAGGCTTTGAAGTGTGGACGCCAGTCTGCATGGAGCCAACCTTGAAATACCACCCTTTAACGTTTGATGTTCTAACCTAGGCCCATAAACTGGGTCGGGGACCGTGTCTGGTGGGTAGTTTGACTGGGGCGGTCTCCTCCTAAAGAGTAACGGAGGAGCACGAAGGTTGGCTAAGCATGGTCGGACATCATGCGGTTAGTGCAAAGGCATAAGCCAGCTTGACTGCGAGAGTGACGGCTCGAGCAGGTACGAAAGTAGGTCTTAGTGATCCGGTGGTTCTGAATGGAAGGGCCATCGCTCAACGGATAAAAGGTACTCCGGGGATAACAGGCTGATACCGCCCAAGAGTTCATATCGACGGCGGTGTTTGGCACCTCGATGTCGGCTCATCACATCCTGGGGCTGAAGTAGGTCCCAAGGGTATGGCTGTTCGCCATTTAAAGTGGTACGCGAGCTGGGTTTAGAACGTCGTGAGACAGTTCGGTCCCTATCTGCCGTGGGCGTTGGAAGATTGAGAGGGGTTGCTCCTAGTACGAGAGGACCGGAGTGAACGCACCACTGGTGTTCGGGTTGTCATGCCAATGGCATTGCCCGGTAGCTAAGTGCGGAAGAGATAACCGCTGAAAGCATCTAAGCGGGAAACTTGCCTCGAGATGAGTCTTCCCTGTCGCTTTAAGCGACCTAAAGGAACGTTTAAGACTAAGACGTTGATAGGCTGGGTGTGTAAGCGTAGCGATACGTTGAGCTAACCAGTACTAATGAACCGTGAGGCTTAACCTGACAACACCGAAAGTGTTTTGTCAGAGAGACGAAACAATAAAGTCAGCTTGTTCAAGATTAAATTACTGGCGACTCACCGAAAGGAAGGAAGCGAGTGATTAAAACCGAATTTGCTTGGCGGCCATAGCGCGGTGGTCCCACCTGATCCCATGCCGAACTCAGAAGTGAAACGCCGTAGCGCCGATGGTAGTGTGGGGTCTCCCCATGTGAGAGTAGGGAACTGCCAAGCATTAAATAAGACGAGAAAGCCAACCCAATGGGTTGGCTTTTTTGCGTTTGATATTTTTTATTCTCAATTTTATCCTTTAACTAAGGAAAAGAGTTATTTCAATTGCTGATAGAGTAAACTGCCAGCCGCGGCTCCTGCCACATCATAAGCAAAATCATGCCAGCTCCATCCTGTACCTTGTGGTCGACTATCATAAAGCTCTTTAGCGACGCCTAAACTTATTGAAAAAGATAAGCCAATAACTAATCCTTCTCGATAAGAATAGTTCTGATGATCTGCGTAAGCATTAGCTCCTGCGGAGGCTACCATAGAAAATAAAAAATGCTGTGCTTTATCTTTTCCTTGCCAATTATCATTGGCAACATGAAAGGATTGACAACCATTTAACATGACGAGTGAAAGTAAAACTATCAGATAGAAGCCATTACGCTTTAGTTTCATATAATATCCACGCCTTATTACTATATCTTGATCGTTAGATAGCTGAGCTTAAATCTTAATAAGTTGAAGTATAGTGGATTATAGCGACAAAAAAGCCTTACTTATTTTAAGTAAGGCTTATAAATAGTGCTTAGCAGTATAGTTAAATTAGAGTATACGACTAATTAGTCTATCAACACGGATACGCCGTAAACGTTTAATTAATTTTTTCACTTTTAGAGGGTAAAATTTAATACTCTCTAATTGTTGATAGCTTTTAACAATCAGTGTTTTTTCTCTGATACAAGCTAACTCTTTATGGCGTTGTTCATGTAATTCATGATGTGGATCGTGAATTAAGATGGCATTTTCAAGATCTAATCCCCAAGCTCGAGGGTTTAGATTATTACCTGTAATTAATTGCCACTCATCATCAACCCACATGCCTTTTAAATGGTAGGTATTATCACCGTCTTTCCAAAGCCTTACTGTTAATTGGTCATTATCAATAAAACGTTGAAAACGTTGGGTGAATTTACGAAGATTAATCTCATATAAATAAGGTAAAGCACCGATTATTTTAAAGGGCTCTTCTGGCGGAATATAAAAGTCATTTGCCGTTTTATCACCAATAATAATCTCAACCTGTTTACCATTTCTCAGTAAATGACTAATTTGACGCACCAAAATAGCAGGTAAATTAAAATAAGGTGTACAAATAACCAACTTTTCTTCAGTCACGGCCATGAGGTGGGAGATAGTCTTATTCAAGATATTTTTCTTGCCTAAGCCGACCAATGGAGTCACTGTTAACTGATTATTTGAGGCATTTCCTTTAATATCGTAACCATCATGTGTGCGTAAATTAAAGCGGAATTGACGGATACAATTTTTAATTTCTGCACAACGCACTCTCTCTTCTGAATCAAGACGTTGAATAGCATCTGATTGCAAAAGGCTATCGACAATGAATTGCTTCATTGTGTTTGCGAGTTCAGCATTATGAATGATGTGATATCTGTCATAACGGTATTTATCAAGTTTATGCAAATAGACGTTATTAATACTTGCACCACTGTAAATAACCGTATCATCAAAGATAAACCCTTTTAGATGTAATACGCCTAATGCTTCACGTGTATTAACAGGAATACCATAAATAGGGACGTCAACATCAGGATGCTGTTGTGCAACTTTATGATACCAATCTGCATTTGTTGCATCAGCAGAGACACCTATACGACCGCGTTGAGCACGATGCCAATCAACAATAACGGTGATGGAAAGTTCAGGACGTTGTTGTTTTGCGGTATAAAGTGCTTCAAGGATCTCCTCGCCCGCTTCATCATGTTCTAGATAGAGTGCGGTAATAAAAATCTCGTTTTGAGCTTGCGCGATATATTTCAATAAGGTGCTGCGAAACGCGGATGTCTGATAAAGCGTTTCAACATCAGCAACTGACTGAGCTAATTTAGGCAGTTGTGCAAGGTGTTGTTGATGCTTAGCAAGTTTTAGTTTAGACAACATCACAGTGCTTATTTCTCTTGTTTATGATGACTAAAAGAGTCATCTTCTATGTAAAAAATTCTGTAACCGATCTTCTGATCATAACATTAGTTATATAGGATGTACGCATAAAATCATCTTATAGAGTGAATTTCTCTTAGGATGTGTGAATAATCACATTCAGAAATTTTCTATTCGCGATTTTATCACTATACATCACTGAGAGGATCAAGAAGCAAGTTGAGATTGACTATTCCTTCATCAAACTGTACTTCCACAGAAAACCCTAATTTTTTAGCTAGACTTATCATATTACGATTTTCAGGCATGGTAATGGCAGTTAACCGTTTGATGCCATGCGCTTTAGTATAGTTGATTAATTTCATCATTAATTGGTGACCCAGTGTATTACCTTTTAAATCAGAGCGTACCAAGATAGCAAATTCAGCCTGTTGATTATCAGGATCTGCCATAGCTCGAGCAACACCAATAATTTCTGGATCATCGTGAGGGTGGCGAATGGCGACAAAAGCCATCTCACGATCGTAATCAATCTGTGTCATATTAGCGAGATCGTCATGGGTAAATTCGCTGATCTCACTAAAATAGCGATAATAGAGATCTTCTTTGGTCACTTGATTAATAAAGGTTTTTAGTAGAGGTTCATCTTCAGGCAAAATAGGTCGAATAAAACAAGGTTTGCTATCTCTTAAAAAGAAAGTTTCTTCTAATTCATTGGGATACGGGCGAATAGAAAGTTTTTGATGAGGATCGCCTTCGATAGGTGACAGCTCCATAGCCACGTCTAACAAAGTGAAATCATTACCCGATACTAACAACGGATGTATGTCGAGCCTGACAATTTGTGGACAATCTAATAGTAAGTGTGAAACTTGCACCAAAAAATGGCTTAAGCTTAGGATATTCAGTGGTTGTAATGCACTTCTAGGTTGGAGCTTGCCACTTTTTATTGCATTAATGACCAGATAACGAGCTAGCGCCATATTAAGTGGTGGCAAAGCAACGGCAGCTTTTGTTTCGATTTGCCACTCAACGCCTCCTTCTCCTAATAGAATTAGTGGGCCAAAGATGGGGTCTTGTTCAATCGCAACACGTAGCTCTTGGGAGCCTGCACGGTTTGCCATACTTTGTACTAATAGTCCTTGAATTTTCGCTTGTGGGTAAAGCTCGCTTACCCGCTCGATAATGGCATGTGCAGCCGATTCAACTTCATTGCTGTCTCTTAAATATAACATAACCCCCTGAACTTCCGATTTATGAGGTATATCAGGAGAGCGTAATTTCAGCGCGACCGGATAACCTATTTTTTCTGCAATACTGACCGCTTCTTGTGCATTATGAGCAATCCAAGTAGGTAAAGTATTAAAGCCATAGGCTTCCATAATGGGCTGGACTTGGTGTGTATCAAGGCGATACTGTTTTTTGTCGAGAGCGTCTTCAATACAGCGATGGGCTTGCTGGGTGTTCATTTTTATTTCTAAAGGTAATGCCGGCGTTTCCTTTAGTTGTTTTTGGTTTCGGCGGTACTCCACCATATGCATAAAAGCGGTAATTGCGCCTTCAGGAGTGCGATAAGTGGGAATACCCGCTTCACTAAATAATTTACGTGATTGTTGAGATGAATATTCGCCTCCCCAATTAGTAAATAGAGTGAGCCATTTTCTTCTGGGGTGCTTATTAATTGCTTCAATAACTTTTTGTGCTGTTTCAATACTTGGTGCAATAGCACTTGGTGTATGAATTAAGAGTAATGCATCATGATCATGGCTATCTAATAGACAATTCACTGCCCTAATATAGCGCTCTACCGTGGTATCATCACCTAAATTAAGCGGATTACGAATAGCAGATGTGTCTTGCACAATGGCTTGCAATTGTTGCTGAGTATCAGCAGATAATTGTGCTAATTTGCCTGACTGTAAAAATAATTCATCTACGGCCATTGCCGCAGGAGCTGAACCATTGCTGATGATCATCAGTTTCTCGCCTTTTAATGGCGTCATATAACTGAGGGTTTCAACCGCTGAAAACATCTCATGAGTATCTTGTACGCGTAACAGTCCTGCGCGTTGGAAGGCTGCATCATAAGCAACATCATAACTTGGCGTATCGCCTAAGAGTAATTGGGCTTTTTGTGTTCGACCACTTTTTATAACTAGTATTGGCTTATTGCGTGATGCACTACGTGAGGCAGACATAAAGCGCCTTGCATCATGAATATGCTCTAAATGCAGTAATATTGCACTGGTTTTACTATCTCTTGCTAGAAAATCCAGTAAATCATCAACTTGGATATCTTGGTTATCACCTAATGCAATAAAATAGGAAAAGCCAATATTGCGGTAATACGCCCAATCTAGGATGGTGTTAGCTACTGCTGCTGATTGTGAGATAAATGCCAATTTGCCTTTTTTTACAGGAAGGGGTGAAAAGCTGGCATTTAAGCCTTGCCAAGGGGCTAATAAACCTAAACTATTTGGACCTAACAAGCGAATATGGTATTGCTGGCAGAGTGTCTTAATAGCTTGAAATTGTTCTGATTGTGCTGAAAGAACAATCACGGCTTTACAGCCTGATTGACCTAATTGCTCAAGAAGTTCAAGATTGCGGCGATGATGAGTACAGATAATTGCCAAGTCTGGTACTTGGGGGAGTTTATCAATAGAAGGATAAGTAAAAACACCAGAAACAGAATTGCGAGTCGGATTGACTGGAAAGACTGGCCCATTAAACCCACCACTGAGTAAGTTTTTCATCATTGTGGTTCCTGCTCTGCCTACTTTGTCAGAGGCGCCAATCACCGCAATTGATTTAGGACGTAATAGTGCTTCAAGGCCTCGCTGGCTCATATCAACTCCTAAGTTTATGATAAACTGTATTCAATGTAGCTGATTTACTCTTCTTTTGCCTGACGTCTGTCTGGTTTTCCAATTAAATATTGTTGACGAAAGTAACTAAAATGAGAAAAAAGCTGTTGTGACGCTAAATCATCGCCGACATTGGCTAAAATAGAAGCGGCAACTTCAGCGGTACAATGTTGCTCTTCTCTTGCTGCTTGACGGAGCATGTAGTCACATTTACTGGCTTCATTAATTGAAAACAGTGGTAATGCATCAAGGTAGGGGCTTTTACGAAACATTTTTCTCGCCTCTGTCCAAGTGCCGTCTAGTAAGATAAATAGCGGTGGCTTACTGTTTGCAGGTAACTGGTGATAAACTTTTCGCGAAGGAGAAGCATAGCTGTCTGGGAAGACGACATAAGCTTGTCGATGCGGATCATTAATTGCATCAAGTAAGGCTTTTTCAGGCTCGGTACGTGACCATAAAAAGGCAAGTGTATCGGGTAAAACATCGGCAATTAATTTTCCTGTATTACTTGGTTTCATCACTTCTGTATCGTACATCATTAAACAAAAACGGCTTTTCGCGGTTTGATGAATGATGGTGTCACACAGACACTGTTTTTCAGGTAATAAACAAAAAGTGCATCGTTTAACACGAAAGCCTCTGGCTTTATATGGGCGTGTAGAGATAGAAACTCGATATTGACGAAGTCGAGAAACCGCATTGTCATGCATAACAGAAAGACCACAATCATAAATAAAGGAATGAATATTACCATGATACCCAAAGGTCTACTATCAGTTGTTTTTTATGAAAGTTTATTTGCCGTATAGTGGTAGGATTATTATTATTTAATAAATTGTGGTGACTTATGAAGGTAACACAAATCCTTTTTTATAATAATGAAAATAGTATTACAGATAATGAAATAAAAAACCTATTTAATATCTTTGATACTCAGGTCATTAATAATAGTAGAGTGGATGTTAATCTTGAGACTGCCAAAAATCAAATAAATAAACTCGCTGATGCAGTTAGGAATGGAAGCTCAATAGATTTAGATTATTTAGTAAACATCATGTTTCATGATGATATAAAAATAAGCTTATATGCAACTAATCAGCTCTACTTGATTTATCCAAAATTAAATAACTCGATAAGAGAAGATATTAAAGAATTAGTCAAATTACTCTATGAAATAAAAATAAAAGAGGATCAAGAGTATTTTAAAGAACGACCTTTATTAAGTGCAATGGCTTGTGAGGAAGCGATTGCTAGACAAAAAGGAAAAGGGGAGAATGTTTTTATCTTAGCGGTTGATAATTATTTAAATATAAAATGTAATGATAGCGTATTGGCCAATAGTAATGAAAGCGTAAGTAATAATAATCGATATATATCTTCATCTGAATTAGAGTCTTGGGCGTCATTTCAACCCTATCAGTGTGATATTGGTTCCTATGAATCAATACTTAAAAAAATAGAAAATAGCAAAGGATCCGCGGAGTTAAAAAATTATGTGGTTTTAGTCAATAATAACCATTGGGTTGCGTTATTGACTTATAAAGATAGCTGTTTTTTATGTGATTCATTGCCCTCAAGCAAAAAAGATGAACGTCATAACTTATTAATTGAACTAGAAAAAAAAGGATTTAATACTATCAATATAGAATATAATCTACAAGAAAATGTACCTAATGGATGTGGTCTTTTGGCGCTTAATTATATTGATAGTTTACATAATGAATGGAATAAATTTAATCATGGAAAAGAAGATGATTTAACATCCACAATAGAAACAGTATTACAAAAAACAGGAAACGACTTTCTAAACCTAAGTTGTGGTGAGCAAACCACATTTAATCATGATGTTAGGAAAAAATTGATTATGGATACACTTTTTTGTATTGTTAAATCTAATGATGAATGGCTATCTTAGTTATTGATATAAAAGCTATTTTTTATTAATGGAAAGCTAAGTCTAATTTTATTTTTAAAGAGAGTGTTTTTTGATATAGGTTTATCTCTTACTCTGCGTGATTCTCTCGGTGACAGTTGCTAAACTATCATGTAATCTGCGCCCCTATTGCAGTTGGAGAGACTAATGAACGATTCTTATGAAGGTAAAAACGGCAAAGTAAAAGTGATGTATGTCCGCAGTGAGGACAGTGCCGATAATAAACCTAAAAAACCATCCCGCCGCCCTAATAATGCTCGTGGTGATACTGACCGTAGTCATCGTCGTGATGATAAACGCGGTGATAACAAATTTTCTCGTCGTGATGAACGTGGTGCAGGTAAGTCTTCAGGACGTAATCCATCACGCAGTGGATCAAGCTCCTTACGTGATAACGATAGTGAAGGTGGTAATTATTCTCCATGGAAAACGATTTCTCGTCCGGGAGATGAGCCATTAAAAGAGCATGATGGAATTACTGGTAAAAGCCAAATAGATCCCGAACAGCTTCGCCGTCAGCGTTTAGAAGAGACGCGTATCTATGGTGAAAATGCTTGTCAGGCTATGTTTAAAAACCGTCCAGAAGCCATTGTTCGAGCTTGGTTCTTACAAGAAGTAACACCTCGTTTTCGTGAAGCGTTAAAATGGATGGCGGCAAATCGTAAAGCTTACCATGTTGTTGAAGAAGAAGAGATGGTTAAAGCGGCGCGTACTGATCATCATGGTGGCGTTTGTTTCTTAATCAAAAAACGTGTTGGTCATGATGCACAAACCTATTTAAAAGATGCACCAACAAAAGATTGTGTCTTAGCGCTTGAAGATGTGGGTAATCCACATAATGTCGGTGCTATTATGCGTAGCTGTGCTCATTTTGGTGTGAAAGGTGTCATTTCTCCCGACTCATCAGTGTTAGAATCTGGTGCAGCAGTGCGTACCGCAGAAGGTGGTGCCGAGTATATTCAAGGAATTGATGCTGATAATTTTGCTCAGACATTAGAGCAGTTTAAACAGGCTGGCTATACCTTAGTGACAACCTCAAGTCACAAAGGAAGTGTGCCACTAGCAAAAGCTCAATTACCTGAAAAAATGGTATTAATCTTAGGTCAAGAGAAGGATGGCTTAAGTGATAGCACGTTAAAACAAGGGGATATGAGCATTTACATTGGTGGTACAGGCCATATTGAAAGCTTAAATGTCTCTGTGGCTTCTGGCGTGTTATTGGCTGAATGGTGGCGTCAACATCACGGCTAATTATTTAATTGTTAGATGATTTAAAAATCCCGCTGAATAATGAACTGCAGTCAATTCACCATGTTCAGCGGGATTTTTCTTTAATTAACTAATCAATTCATTAATGGTTATTTACCCGGTGAGAATGGCGGTTTAGCAAACCAAACAACCACCAGCATTAAAATGAATATTCCTGCCGCTAGCCAGAAAATTTCATTCGCTGAAATAATCAGACCTTGTTCAGTGATTGTTTTAGCTAAATAAGCCGAGGTTTGTTCATCAGAAAGCCCCAATTCTCTCATCTGTTGAAAAGCCAATTGTGCATCGGGATCGAGTGGATTAATTTTTTCAACAAAGGTTTCATGATGTAATGACTCCCTTTGTGTCCAAATGGTTGTCGTTAATGATGCGCCAATTGCACCCGCTAAGGTTCTTAAAAAATTAGATAAACTGGATGCCGAGGCCATTTTCTCCGGAGGTAATCCCGATAAAGTCATCGTGGTTAATGGCATAAAGAAACATGCTACACCTAAACCTTGCCAGAATTGTGGCCAAGCAACTGTGGCAAAATCCATTCCGGGTTCAAAAGTATAAGCTCGCCAATAAAAACATACCGCAAACATAATAAAGCTAAAGCTAATGATATAGCGTAAGTCGACTTTTCCACCAAATTTTCCGATGATTGGTGTAATGATCAGCGGTAATAAACCAACAGAGGCTGCAGCTAAACCCGCCCATGTTGCGGTATAACCAAAGACTTCTTGCAACAGGAGAGGGAGCAACACAATAGTACCGAAATAGATCATATAAGCGAGACTAAGGGTTAAACAGCCAATAGTGAAATTGCGACTTTTAAACAGAGAAAGATCAATAACAGGGTGTTCGTCAGTTAACTCCCACACAATTAAGAAACTTAACGCCACTACAGCAATAATAGTAAGTACAATAATTTCAGTTGAATTAAACCAATCCAGCTCTTTACCTTGATCAAGCATGATCTGTAGTGCACCAACACCAACCACCAATAGTACGAGACCAATGGTATCTATTGGTTTAATTTCCGTTTTGGTTTCGCGACCCGCTAATGTATTTGAGATGCACATAATAATTAACACACCAAAAGGTACGTTAATAAAGAAGATCCATCCCCAATGGTAATTATCACTGATATAGCCACCTAAAATAGGGCCTAAAATAGGTGCAACGACAATGGTAACCGACCATAACGCTAACGCCATATTGCGTTTTGCTGGTGGATAGTTATTCAATAGCAAACTTTGTGATAACGGAATTAAGGGGCCTGCGACTAAACCTTGAAGTACACGGAAAAAGATCAGCATTTCTAAACTTTGAGAAATACCACACAGCCATGATGTTAAGGCAAATAGTGCTGTTGACCACATAAAGAGGCGTACTTCACCAATACGTTTTGCCAGCCAGCCAGTAATAGGAATTGAGATAGCATTTGCAACACCAAATGAGGTAATAACCCAAGTACCTTGAGAATTTGATGCACCTAAGTTACCCGCTATTGTCGGGATGGCTACGTTAGCGATTGTTGAATCGAGAACTTGCATAAAAGTGGCCAGCGCAAGTGCGATGGTCATTATAGCAAGTTTTCCTCCTTGTAAGGGTTCTTTAATCACCTTTACACCTCGCTTTATCATCCTGCATTTTGTTCAATGATTTCATTAATCAATGAATTGATTTCTGACATATCAATAGTGAGTGCATCAGTATGATAAGCCGGTGCTTGACGTTCGCTCTGTGATAATACTTTTCCATCAAGATTAACGGTATCCACAGTCACTTCAGTGGATAAACCGATACGTAGCGGTTTTTCTGCAATTTCTTTTTCATCAAGGGAAATACGTACCGGCAAGCGCTGAACTACTTTTATCCAGTTACCACTGGCATTTTGTGCCGGTAATAGTGAGAATGCACTGCCTGTTCCCATATCTAATCCCTGTACACGACCATGGTAAATAACTTTTTTACCATAAAAATCAGTGGTTATTTTCGCGGGCTGTCCGATACGCATATTGGCCAGTTGCGTCTCTTTAAAGTTAGCGTCTATCCACATACCTGTGACAGGTACGACGGCCATTAACGGTTTACCCGGTGCAACTTGTGCACCAACTTGAACGCTACGACGTGAGACATAACCTTCAGCAGGACTTAGTATTTTTGTTCGTTGTAAAGCTAGCCATGCATTACGCACTTCTGTTGCAGCTTGTAATACAGAAGGTTGTTGTGCAATAGGCGTGGTTAAGATAATGGCTTGATTAGCATTATATTGCTCTTTTGCTACATCTAATGCCGCTTTTGCCGTGGCAACAGCTTCTCTTGCATGTTGGAGTTCTTCTTTTCCAATGACATTTCGCTCGCCTAATACTTCTCTACGACGCAGATCATTTTGCAATTTTGCCAATTCAGTTTCACGTAAAACAATATTCGCTTTTAATTGACGACCATTGATGATTTGCTGATGCATTTGACGGACACTATTTGCTAAAGCGGTTTTTGCTTTATCTAATGCAAGTATTTCATCACTATCATCTAATTGGACTAGAGGTTCACCTGCTTTTACGTAGTCTGTATTGTCCACATAGACAGTCGTTACCGAGCCTGAAATTTGTGGCATAACCATAATTTGATTGCCTGTTACGTAGGCATTATCTGTGGTTTCATGATGTCTAAGAACCATAAACCAGTAAGCGGTATAAGCGAGCCCCGCGAGAATAAAGATAAAAGTCAGTAGCAATAAAACATTTCGGCGAGTTCGTTTTTTATTGCGAATGGGAGCCTGAGGTGGATTTTTTTCCTCATTTACACTCATTTAGAAGATCTCCATAAACCAGAAAAAAGCATTATATATGTTTCCAGAATAAAATCCGGAAACATATATATTGGGCTTATATTAGAATAATAATTAGCACGAAAGGCCAATTATAAATGTGAATGAATATATTTGTTTATCAATTCATGTTGTAAATGAGGTTGGCGGTATTTGGTCAGGATATCGCAATGCCTCTTGCTCTTAGGCTACGTTTACTAGATGTAATGGTATCTAGTAAACGGAGTCTACTTTCGCACAAATGAGTGGCGAGTAGTTCTACGGCTTTGTCCGTATCTCTCGAACGAAGTGCGACAAATATTTCACGATGCTCATCCCAGGCTGGATTAGACGGCGCTCTATCAAGCCATCGTGCTCGCGAAAGCCTACGTAGGGCATCATTTATCCCTTCAATAATAAATGCGTTATTACAAAGGCGTGCCAACTCTCTATGGAATCGTGTTCCAGCATTTTCCATGCTCTCTTCTGGTGAATCTACCGTGGTTTCTTTAAGCAGGCGTTCCAAATTGTTCAACTGTTCTTCGGTGATCTGGCTGACTGAAAGTTTTAATGCTGCTACCTCCAGTATTTCTCGGTAAATACATAATTGTTCGATTTCATCGGCATCGATTGGTGCCACTAACCAACGTATACCATCACGACATATAAGTCCCTCTGATTCCAACTTTTGTAATGCGGCTCGAACGGGAGTTCTCGATGCGTTAAATTTCGCTTCAGCCCAGCGTTCAGTTAACCGTTCTCCTGGGCCTAGTTCCATGTTGAGTATCAGTTTTCTTAATTGTTTTTCAACCTCTAACACTTGGCTCATAACGGTAATACTCTCCTAAAAATTGACAGTAAAATAAATTATCTATATGGTATACCAAATTGGTATACCAGAAAAGAATATTTCTATGACTCAATTATATAACAGCTTTTGGCGTCGAAATCTGCTCGTTTGCTTTATTGGTTCTTTTTCAACTGTTTTTGCAATGACCTTGATGTTACCGTTCCTCCCCCTATATGTTGAAGAGCTTGGTGTTCAAGGTCACGCCGCCATTGTCCAATGGTCTGGCGTGGCATTCAGTGCAACGTTTATCACTGCTGGCTTAATTGCTCCAGTATGGGGAAAGCTCGGTGACAAATATGGACGTAAATCGATGCTCGTAAGAGCCAGTCTTGGTATGGCGGTGACCGTCTCACTTATGGGAATGGTAACAAATATTTGGCAACTTGTCGGTCTAAGGCTATTAGTTGGTTTGGCGGGGGGGTACTCATCTGGAGCAACTATTCTTATTGCAGTACAAGCTCCAAGAGAGCGTGTCGCTTGGGCGTTGGGCATTGTTTCATGTGGTGTAATGGCAGGTAATCTTATTGGCCCTCTAGCTGGAGGTTGGTTACCTGACTTGTTCGGTATTCGAAACACGTTTTTCTGTGCCGGTGCACTGATCTTTTTATCTTTTATCATGACCCTTACGCTTATCCGTGAAGATACGCCGAAATACATAAATACTACGACAAAAATGCAAGTGAGTTGGTCGCAGTTACCAGCACGATTTGTGATAGTTAGCATGCTTTGCACGGGGTTGTTGCTGATGCTGGCCAATATGTCGATAGAACCTATTATTACAGTTTATGTGCGTACACTCGTTAATGATCCTGCTCAGATAACTAGGGTTGCAGGTTATGTCATGGCCGCTGCTGCCTTAGGTAGTATTATTTCAGCCTCTTGGCTTGGGAAATTAGCAGATAGGATAGGGCATTTGCGTATTATCACGCTGGCACTAGCTATAGCCGGTTTATTGCTGATCCCTCAGGCCTTTGTTACCTCTGGTTGGCAACTTATTATTTTACGTTTTCTTATGGGATTAGCATTGGGGGGATTGTTGCCTTGTATTGCGGCAGTAATACGTCATCACGTTCCAGAAGGAATGATAGGCAGTATCCTTGGCTATTCGGTCGCAGCCCAGTTTGCAGGTCAGTTCATCGGCCCGTTAATAGGTGGCGTTATTGGTGGTCATATAGGTATGCGCGCAGTTTTTCTGGCAACTAGTGTTGTCTTATTGTTGGGAGCCGCTTGGAATTTTAAATTACATCGTAATTCAGTTATACGCTGATGAACTTCGTTCTTCTTCACCTGTATATTTCGGAGATTTTATGACAACACAATTCAACAATAACAATAATAATATCGATAAAAATAGTGCTCTGCTGGTAATGGATTTTCAGACGACCATTCTTAATAATTTCCTTCCACAAGATCGTGCTGAAGATGTTATTCGTAATACATCATCATTAATTTCCGCTACGCGTGCAGCAGGCATACCGATTATCTATGTTAGT
The DNA here is from genome assembly GCF_963885725.1 of Proteus sp. G4380. Lineage (NCBI taxonomy): Bacteria > Pseudomonadati > Pseudomonadota > Gammaproteobacteria > Enterobacterales > Morganellaceae > Proteus > Proteus sp. G4380. The sequence continues at coordinate 9,384 of NZ_CAWPAV010000038.1, read as the reverse complement.
GTTGAGTTTCGTGAGGGGTATCCTGAGGTTAGTCAAAACAACATAATTTTCTCATCGATTAAAGACAATGGAATATTAATCACCAATAGTGAAAGTTCCGCTATTCATGATGATATTTTTCCGCAGGAAAATGAAATCGTTATTATTAAACGTAGAGTGGGGGCTTTTTCATTTACTGAGCTTGAGATGGTTCTTCGTACACAAGGTATTGAAACCTTGATCCTTGCAGGAGTCACGACCAGTGGCGTGATTTTATCTACAGTTAGTCAGGCATTTGACCTAGATTATCGTCTAGTGATTGCAAGTGATTGTTGTGCTGATCCTGATCATGACACACATGTTTTTTTACTCGAGAAAATCTTGTCTCAACATGCTGTTGTAACCAGTTCATCTGAAATATCAAAATATTGGGTATAAATAGCCTAAGTAGCCAATGTTACATAGAGCTTGTCGGTAGTATGGTAGATTAAATATCAGACATGCATGATTGAGTGCAAGGGCTGGGGAATATTGGCTTTTGGCACAGAGCGACCTGTCAGATTTATGTTAGCTCTGTGCCATAGCTAGTCAGGTCAAATCTGAGCTAATACAGATTAGATCAATAAGTTTATTGATGGTGATGGTTATTCCTGCTGATTATCCGCTAATGTATCAAGTTGTAGTAATAATTTACGCATTAGGGTTTCCAGTTGTTTTTGTTCACCTTCATCTAATACCGACCAAATTTTCTTTAAACATTCGTGCTGTGGTGGTAATAAGCTATTTAAAAACTCTTCTCCAGCATCAGTTAAATGAAGATGTAGACAGCGACGGTCATTATGACTTTCACGACGCTCAATCCATCCTTGTTTTTCTAATTCATCTGCAATACGAGTGGCATTTGTTCTTGATGAGCCTAACGCCGCACTCAATTCTGATGGTTGAATACTACGATTTTCCGTTGTATCTAAAATCATAAGTGCCATAAATAATGTCTCGTTAATGCCCTGAGACTTTAACATATTATTACGACTTTCAAGAAGTTTGCTCTGGACGTGCATAGACAGGCGAGTTAACAAAATTTCTTGGTAAGGAATATCTTTGTTAAGCGATTTCTGTTGTGTAGCGCGAGTGTTTAGTAGTTCTTCTGTTGGCGTAAATGAGCTTTCCATTTTTAGACACCTTGTTAGTTTCGATAATTAGGATAACGTTGTTATCAACATGTTAAATGGTATATTAAACACACAATTTAGCAATTTTTATTATTTATAGTCACTATGTTTTTTTGATTATGCTACCTGATTCATAAATTTTTTGAATGATAACATAAAAAAATCACTAGGTGCTTATCTATTTACAATAAGTTATAAAAATCAATTTATCCCTTATTTACTTATGAATAATAGTCTATTTAGGAAAAAATGGATCGATTTCTACGATAAAACACGTAATAAATTTATTTTACACTATAATGATTCTATTGTTAATAATACCACTTAGAAACTATGCCGTTTATGCTATATTGATATAATTGATATGTATTTCTTAATAAAGAATGAGATGATGATATACATAAATAGTAATCACGCTGTTAAAACATTTACGTTTTGTTCTGTTTAGAGGGGTATTGCTGACATAAAATACCCCTTTTGAGATAAGTTTTATTATTCAGATTGGATCACTGGATCATTTTTATAACCAAATAACCAAACCAGTAAACCTAATAAGCCAATGATTGCACCGGCGCTGGAAACACCAATCCAGCCATATTGGTGATAAGCGTAACCCGATAATAAAGAGCCTAGGGCGCCCCCGATAAAATAGCTAGTCATATAAGCGGCAGTAAGCCGATTTCGGGCATCAGGTAAAATACGGTAGATAGTGCTTTGGTTAGTGACATGAACACCTTGAACGGCTAAATCTAATAAAACCACACCAATAATAAAACTAATCAGTCCAATCCATTGATAATAAGGGGCGATAACAATAAGTCCCCAACAAATGAAGAGAAGAATTAAACCTGAAGTAGTCGTTTTTTTACCTTTGCCTTTATCAACCCATACACCCGCTTTACCCGCCATTAGTGCTCCCGCAGCACCGACAAGTCCAAACAGGCCAATAACTGCATCGGAATAATTAAAGGGATCAGAAGCGAGTAAAAAAGCCATTGATGTCCACAGTAAACCAAAGTGGGCAAAGATAAGTGCACCAATCAGTGAGCGGGTACGTAATACTGGGGTCGTGGCAAACAATTTAAAAATAGAACCGAGCAGTTGAAAATAATTTAAATTTGTTTGGCTTTTATAGGTAGGTAAACAGCGCCATAGTGTAATAGCTAAAATAGCTAGAAAAACACTTGCTAGCCAGAAAATGCCCTGCCAATTAGTAAAGGAAGCCATCAGCCCTGACGCTGTTCTTGCCAGTAAAATACCAAGTAAAAGCCCACTCATAATAGTACCTACCGCTTTTCCTCGTTGATGAGGTGCAGCAAGTGTAGCGGCAAAAGGAACCAGAATTTGGGCAACGACCGAGAACATACCTGATAGGGCAGTACCAATTAACATAAGCCAAATATTAGATGCCATTGCCGTAATTAATAAGCCGCTCGCTGAAATCAGCGTCATGATAACAATCAGTGAACGACGTTCAAAAATATCGCCAAGGGGAACCAATAGCATTAAACCTAAGGCATAACTTAATTGTGCTGTAGTGACAATAAAGCCAGCTAAAGTGGCAGAGATATGAAAATAATTTGCAATTGAATCAAGTAGCGGTTGTGCATAATAGTTACTTGCGACAACCATGCCAGTGGCAACGGCCATAAGTAAAATAAGGCCTTTACTAAGAGAGGTTTGTGGTGCTGTGTTTTCCATAATACTGATCACAAATTATTTGTAAGGTAAATGATAGTAACATGAGTCATTTTTTTGCGGAAAGAATTACTGTGATAGCAATGTTCAATCAATCGGGCATGAAAGTTTTTAATCTATTTTTATAATAGATTAATATTAAAAGTAAAATGTGATTTATTCTCGGCAGATAACCGCATATTTGCATTATTTATTATGCTAAATAGATGAATAGCCCCATTCCCTCACTGTCCTGATTAGACAAGTATTAATCCATATAGTAACCAATGTTATTAGTTAATTATATCATTAATATTAAATTATTTAGTTATTCTGTTTTAAATATAGCTCATTTTTAGTTTAGTTAACTTTTTTATGGTTTAGATCAAAAAAAGCTATGTAATGATAATAATTATCATTAACATGATTGTGTTGTTAAATGTATTTTTAGCTATTTATTTGCGTATTAATAACCATATAAAAGATACTATTATGAACTTTTTGTTAATTAAGCATGAGCCTCATTTTCAGGGAATGGGGGCCGTTTCATTTTCATCTCATGCGATTTTTTTATTACTCACTACACTTGCTTCGTTTAATAGCGTTGCTTCACAAAGCACAGAAAAAGCATCACAAACTCAACAATCTGAAACTGTGGTGCTTGATCCTATTTATGTTTCCGGAAAATTAAATTCGAGTGTTGAAGCAGGAAGCACGGCTTTGACATTAAAAGATATCAATAGAATTCAGCCAAATAATATCGCTGAATTGGTAGATAAATTACCAGGGATTTCTTCATCTGGCTCACCAAGACCTGGCGGGCAAACTTTAAATATTTGGGGAATGGGCAATCCGGAAGATGTGAAAATCACTCTTGATGGTACACCGAAGACGTTTGAAAAATATCGTCAAGGTTCCATATTTATCGATCCTGAATTAATTAAACGCCTTGATGTCGATAAAGGGCCACATAATATCACCCAAGGAAATGGAGGATTTGGTGGCTCCGTACGGATTGAAACGAAAGATCCGGATGACTTACTGTTACCTGATCAGCATATTGGTATGTTTTTAAAATATGGACATCATACTAATGATAGGCAAAATCGTTATAGTGGTGCGATATATGGCAAGCTAATGGATGGAACGGCTGACGGTCTATTTTATTTTAATCGTCGTAAAAGTGATGATTTACGTCGTCCTGATGGCACTAAATTTGGTTATTCACAATCAGATCAAGATTCGTTTTTAATTAAAACCAATGTCTATTTAACAGACGCACAAACATTAACTTTATCAGCATCAAGATCTGTCAGTGATGGCTGGACGCCTTGGGCTGCGAAGCGAGATGAACTGGCAAAACCGAGTCAATATGATGTTGATAAATATGGTTTTGATGGAGCGATGAAACGTAAGTTAGTTTATCGTGACCAAAAAGATGACACTGTGAGTGTGAAATGGAATATTCAGCCAATTGATTCTGACCTGATTAATTTCACATTGACTTATGGTTATTCAAATACCAAACAGAATGATAAACGCCCTGATAATGCGAGTTCTTATCTAAGTAGTAGTATGGGTAACCAAAGTTGGGTCAACTATAAAAATCATCAAATTGAAGTGAAAAATGAAAGTACCGTGATGCAAGGAGCTACCGAACATGTGATTTTAGTAGGAGCGCGTTGGCACCGTAATGATCGTAATGTGTTAATGTTTACGCGGGATAAAGCGAAAAATCCAAATTATAATTATGGCTATTATGCACCACCTTATATGCCAGAAGGGACGCAAACAACCACGAGTTTTTATCTTCAAGATTCAATTAGTTATCGAACACTAACCCTCACGCCTGGTGTGCGTTATGATATAGTGAAAAATCAAGGAGTAGGGAGTCGAGCGAAGGTTTATCAAGATCCTAATCCCTATTACGGTCATGATTATAGTGATGTAACTTATCGTGGCATTACACCTCATTTGGGTATTTTATGGAAAGCGAGCCCCAATATTAGATTTTTTGGTGATATAACTCATACATGGCGTGCGCCGTTAATTGATGAACAATATGAAGTGCAAGCCAGTATCTCTAGTTTGACAGGCACGAGTCGCCATTTAGATAAAGAGACCGTTACCGCAACACGGATTGGCGCCATTGTTGATTTTGAAAATGTTTTCCAACAAGAAGATCAGCTGCAACTTCGAAGCACATTTTTTGATACCCGTGGGAAAGATGAGATATTCCGTCGTCGCGGTGTCTATTGTGAAAGCGGAAAAGTAACCGGAAACAATGGAAGTTGTCCTCCTTCCCTTGGAAATTATCGCAATTTACCTGGCTACCATATTCAAGGTATGGAAATAGAGGCATTTTATGACAGTGCTAATCTCTTTGGTCGCTTAGCGTATTCGACAATGAAAGGTAAACGCGATCAATCTCCTCGTGATCCGTGGTTTGGACAAAAAACATGGATTGCAGAAATTCAACCGGATGCATTACATGCCACCCTTGGAATGAAAATCCCACAAATAAATATGGTTGCTGGGTGGACAGGGGACTTTATTGGCGCTCAACGTCGTTCACCGATGGATGCTGATCCGGCTGCTACTTATTGGTCATTACCAAAAAGTAAAGGCTATGCCATTCATGGACTATTCGCTAATTGGAAACCTGCTTTTATCGATAATACTGAGATACGTTTTACTGTCGCCAATTTATTTAACCGTGATTATTACCCTTATTTAGGTGAGTCGGTATCTGGTACTGGGCGAGATTATCGCTTTACTGTGGTTAAAAGTTTTTAGTTAGACAACAGGACAACAGCCATAAGATAAAAAAAGCAGAGCATATTAATAATGCTCTGCTTTGACGTTATTTAAGGATTATCACTATTAATTAGCCGCTTTACGCGCTTCTTCTACCCAGCCATCAAAGGTTTTTTGATGTGCTTTGATCCACGCGTTAGCATGACGTTCAATATCTGCTTGTGATTTTTGACCATTATGCATACGTAAGTTTTGGGCGTTGATATCAGCCACTGAAACTTTCATTATTTCAAATAACTTAGCAGCAGCAGGGTTGGCTTCGGCCCATTTTTTATTTGCTGCGATATGCATTGTACTCGGTGGGAAACCGTAGTTTTTACCGTTTGGTAAGGTTGTATCGGTTTTGTCATCTCCCGGTAATGAAGAGAAGGGAACTTGTAGCCAAACGACATCTTTACCCGGCTTTAATACATCACTTATCCAGTACGGTGTCCAAGTATAATAGAAGATAGGTTTACCTTCTTTGTAACGAGTAATGGTATCTGCCATCATTGCCGCATAGTTACCCTGATTATGGGTGACTGATTTCTCTAAATCATAGGCTTTTAAGTGATTATTAATAGCTTCTTCACAACCCCAGCCAGGGTTACAACCGGTTAAATCTGCTTTTCCATCACCATTGGCATCAAATAATTTGGCAATTTTCGGATCTTTAAATTGCTCTATATTAGTGATGTTATATTTTTCAGCCGTTTTTTTATCGATTAAGTAACCTTGGGCTGCATTAACCACATAATCACCTTTACGATAAAATGTGTTATCGCCACCTGCGGCTTCATATTGTGAGTTATGCAAAGGTACCCAACTAACCGCCATAAAAGTGGCATCACCATTAGCAATAGAAGAATAAGCTACGTTGTAGTCAACTTCTTTAATGGGTTGCACTGTGTAGCCGAGTTTTTCGAGTGCTTTATTGACAATGAGTGTCTGAAAAGTTTCTTCAGAAATAGTACTTTGTACCGGTTGAACCGAAACCCCTTTACCGGGTAAATCAGCAGCGGATAACTGAGTGCTTATCAGTGTGGCGGACAATACTGTTGCCCAGAGAACTGGATTACGCATAGTTTTTCCTTCTGTTGTGATGGGTAAGAGATAATAGTCGCTGTGTCGTGCTACTGTTATCTCTTATATTAATTGAATAAATATGTTTGATTGTTAGTTAATCTTATTGCCAGTATGAGTTATGCGGCTTTTTTACCAAACAGGCGGCAGATCAAACCAATCGGGCCTGTCATATACCAGCGTCTATTACCTTTCAGGCGACTATTTTGGCCTAAAGATTGAGTTAAGCGGTCAAGAATAATCGCGAGGATCACAATACCGGCACCACCTACAGCCGCTAATCCCATATCTAGGCGACCAATACCACGTAATACCATTTGACCTAAACCACCAACGGCTATCATTGATGCGATAACAACCATTGACAGTGCTAACATTAAGGTTTGGTTTACCCCAGCCATAATCGTTGGCATTGCCAGCGGTAATTGTACTTTAAACAACATTTGTCGAGGATTTGCCCCAAATGATTGAGCCGCTTCAATGAGATCTTCCGGTACTTGTTTGATACCTAAAATAGTTAATCGCACTATCGGTGGTAAGGCGAAAATAATCGTGACAACTACACCGGGTACGTTACCAATCCCGAATAACATCACGATAGGTACTAAGTAAACGAAAGCGGGTGTTGTTTGCATGGCATCTAAAAGTGGTCTGACAATTTTTGATGCTCTGTCACTATGTGCAAGCCATATCCCTAAGGGGAGACCAATAATCAGGCAGAATAGTAATGAGGTCAGCACTAATGCAAGGGTTATCATCGCTTCAGACCATGCACCAATAGCACCGATTAAGATCAGTGAAATAAAAGCGCTTATTCCCATCACCTTACCTGAAAGTTGCCATGCAATCAGTGAAAATAAAATAATCGCAACAGGTGCAGGCATTGAGGTAAGAAAGTTTTCAAAGCCACCTAATACTAAATCGACTGGAACGCGTATCCCTTGGAAAATAGGACGAAAATGCAGCACAATCCAGTCAATACCATCCGTTACCCAAGAATCTAGTGGGATCAGCGTATGATTAAATGGATCCATAATATTAAAGTGATCAGGTGTACTTTCTGTTGGCATGGCATCTAGCCAATCAGTACCAGAAGAGAGATCACTGCCGTCAGTGCCACTCCCTGTACCCCAAGGATCAGCATCAGCTCCACCGGTATCACCGCCAGCGCTACTACTCCAAGGGTCGGTATCAGTAGTGTTGCTATCCGTGGTTGCCCAAGGATCATTGTCTGTATCTGTGTTGTTATGCGTTTCTTGCGCTGAATTTTGTGTTGTATTGGCGTTTTCTGTTGCCGCTTCTTGAGTGTCCGTTTCCCAAGGATTGGCTTGGTTATTTGTCTTACTCATTTGGTGTCTCCTTATCCAGTGCTTGTAACAACATTCCTTTCGAAATTAAACCGATATAACGGTTTTTTTCATCAATAACAGGGATCGCACAGGGAGATTGCGCAACAGTAGAAATCAGTTCATTTAATGGTGTATCACCATTAATCGCACAAGGTTCAGTTAAAATAGCGGATCCAATAGGTTGCTTCGCTTTTAATGCTTCTTCAAGAGAAGTGACAGAAACAATACCTGCAAATTTCCGTCCTCGCTCAATTAAATAACCAAAGTTTCTATCTTCATCTTCCAGTACTTTTAATGCTGAACGGGGACCAAAACCTGGCGCAATATGCAGTAGTGTTTCTGGGCGACGTTTAGCAATATCTTTAGCGCTAAATACATGACTGATATCAACGCCACGGAAGAAGGTACGTACATAATCATTGGCTGGGTTATTAAGAATTTCATCAGGGGTACCGATTTGTACCACCACACCGCCTTGCATAATCGCGATACGATCACCAATACGCATGGCTTCATCCAGATCATGAGAAATAAATACAATGGTGCGTTGTTTATCACCTTGTAAGCTTAATAACTCATCTTGCATTTCTGTTCGGATTAATGGGTCAAGTGCGGAGAATGCCTCATCCATTAATAAGATATCAGGATCATTGGCCAGTGCACGAGCAAGCCCAATACGTTGTCGCATCCCACCGGATAACTCATCCGGCCAAGATTGAGCATGAGAGCTTAAGTTAACTTGCTCTAATGCTGCCATGGCTTTTTCATAGCGCTCTTCTTTGCTAATGCCTGCAAGCTCCATACCAAATGCTGTATTATCGAGTACATTCATATGAGGCATTAAAGCGAATGATTGAAACACCATACTGATTTTTTTACGTCGAACTTGTCGTAAATCTTTATCAGACATGGTGGTGATGTTTTCACCATCAATAAGGACTTCGCCTTTAGTGGGATCTATCAGACGATTGAGAAGGCGCACTAATGTAGATTTACCAGAGCCTGATAATCCCATGATGACAAATATTTCGCCTTCTTCAATGGCCAGATTGGCATTTTGCACACCAACGGTTAACCCTGTTTTATCAAAGATTTGGTCTTTGTTCATACCAGATCCTAATAATTCAAAGGCCCGTTTAGGGTGCTCACCAAATATTTTATATAGGTTTTTTACTTCGAGTTTAATTGCCATGCAATATCTATTTTCCTATTTAAATATGAAAGGAATAAATTAAATGTTAATAAATTAGTTTGTTGTTTTTCCTAAATTGAGATTTTTAGTAGGGGAATTACCCTATCATAATGAACAAGCCTGACAACCCTATGTT
>NZ_CAWPAV010000037.1:0-58202 GCF_963885725.1 Proteus sp. G4380 | reverse complement strand
TAAAGAATAATCTATAATAAATAGCGCAATATAGCGGTGAATTCTGCTTGTTGTTATAAAAAAGCTACTTAATTTGTTTTGAGAAAAAATAACCTATTGATTTAAATCAAGTTATCTTTGTGATGGCTCTCAGAAGAGAGTAGATAGCCCAGATAGCATAGTAAAATAAATCAACACCTATGCTATCTTGACGCTACCAAATTATGGTAAATGTGTGAGACTAGGTTGGATAAAATAACGTTTGTCTTCCCAACGTAGACAGGTTAGAACACCGCCCCAGCAACAGCCAGTATCTAGCGCATAGATGTTTTCAGGGGTGCCTTTTCCCTCTAAAGAGGCCCAGTGGCCAAAGATAATACTGTAATCATTTGGTAGTTGATTAGGTAAATCAAACCAAGGTTTTAATGGCGCAGGCGCATTTTCAGGCTTATCTTTACAAATCATATCCAACTGCCCGTTAGGAAAACAATAGCGCATACGAGTAAAAGCATTGGTGCTAAAGCGTAATCGCGGTAAGCCAGTTAATTCGGGTGACCAATTATTGGGCATATCACCATACATAGAATTAATGAAAAGGGGGTAACTATCGCTACTTAATATGGCTTCTACTTCTCGGGCACATTTTTTAGCTGTTGCTAAATCCCACTGAGGGGTAATACCTGCGTGTGCCATAACGATTTTCTTTTCTTCATCAACTTGTAATAGCGGTTGACGTCGTAACCAATTAATTAATTCATCAGCATCTGGTGCATTGAGTAATTCATTAAGCTTATCTTTGGGTTTATTACGACTAATCTTTGCAAATACACCCAGTAGATGCAGATCGTGATTCCCTAATACGAGTTTTAACGCTGAGCCTAAGCTTTTGACAAAACGCAAAACTTCAAGTGAATCAGGTCCTCGAGCAACCAGATCCCCCGTTAACCAAAGTGTATCTTGATTGGCGTCGAAATTAACTTGATTGAGAAGTTGGCGTAATTCACGATAACAGCCGTGAACATCGCCAATTAAATAAGTAGCCATAATTAATTTATCAATGTAGGGATAGCAAGGCGGAAAACAGGGATGTCAATTTGAAACAGACGTCCTTGTGCGTCAATCATTTCATAATGACCTTCCATGGTGCCCATCGGCGTTTCAAGAACTGCGCCACTGGTATAACGATACCGTGAGCCAGCTTCAATCAGAGGTTGTTCACCAACAACCCCTTCACCTTGAACTTCAGTGGTATTTCCTTGTGCATTGGTGATCAACCAATAGCGACGTAGGAGGCGAATAGCATGTTTATTCAAGTTATGTATGGTGATGGTATAAGCAAAAACATAGCGCTGTTCTTCTGGCGAAGATTGGCTCTCAATGTAAACGCTTTGTACCTGTATCGCCACTTTGGATGAAGTAAACATAATACCTCCTAGGTCTAGTGTGCGCTATTTCACTCAGCGTGTTGCTGTTGTGATGATAACCAGTTTGCCACTTTACAGTATTGCTCAACAGAAATATTTTCTGCGCGTGCAGTGGGATCAATATCTAATGCCAGCATATCTTCTGCTGTAAGTAGTCCACCTAAGCTATTACGTAACGTTTTACGGCGCTGATTAAAGGCTTGTGATGTGATACGGCTTAACATAGCAATATCTGTCACCGGATAGGGTTTTTCCTTATAAGGGATCAGACGCACAACGGCAGAATCTACTTTCGGGGCTGGCTTAAATGAGCTTGGTGGCACTTCAATAATAGGAATGACTTGGCAGTGGTATTGTGCCATGACACTTAAGCGGCCATAAGTTTTACTACCATGACTTGCCACTAGGCGATTAACCACCTCTTTTTGCAACATAAAAGTCATGTCAGAAATGGCATCAGCAAAACTAAATAGATGGAACATTAATGGCGTTGAAATATTATAAGGTAGGTTACCAAAAACCCGCAGAGGTTGCTGACGCTCTTTTGCTAATTGGGCAAAATCAATCGTCATCGCATCTTGCTGAATAATGGTTAGCTTATCTTTTAATGTAGGGTGAACTTCTAAGCGTGCAGCTAAATCACGGTCAATTTCGACGACCGTCATTTTATCCATTCTTTCCCCCACCGGCTCAGTAAGCGCGCCTAAACCAGGACCGATTTCAATAACGGCTTCACCGGGTTGTGGATAAATAGATTCAACAATACTTTCAATAATATAGCTGTCTGTTAAAAAGTTCTGCCCGAAGCGTTTGCGGGCAAAGTGCCCCTGATGGACTCTATTATTCATTACAATTTTGTATCATATTAATGGCTAAATTTAATGCGGTGCGAAAACTGCCAGCATCTGCGCTTTTAGTACCTGCAAGTTCAAGGGCGGTCCCATGATCAACAGATGTACGAATAAAAGGTAGACCGAGCGTGATATTCACAGCACGACCGAAACCTTCATATTTTAGCACAGGTAATCCTTGATCGTGATACATCGCAAGCACAGCATCTGCATGTGTTAAATATTTAGGCTGGAATAAGGTATCCGCAGGGTAAGGCCCATGAAGTTGAATACCTTGTTGGCGTAATTGCTCTAATGCGGGTTCAATAATATCGATCTCCTCACGCCCCATATGACCGCCTTCTCCAGCATGAGGATTTAGACCGCATACGTAAATATGTGGTGATGAGATGCCAAATTTGGTTTTTAGATCATGGTTTAAAATGGTGATGATCTCATTAAGCAACTCACCCGTAATCGCATCAGCAATTTCTCTTAAGGGCCGGTGTGTGGTGGCGAGAGCGACTCTTAAAGTGTCCGTTGCCAGCATCATCACCACTCGTTGACAATGGCTACGATCGGCAAAGAACTCTGTATGCCCTGTAAATGGCACACCGGCATCATTAATAACCCCTTTATGTACCGGCCCTGTGACTAAAGCAGAAAACTCTCCGTTTAAACATCCATCACAAGCGCGAGCAAGCGTTTGTACCACATAGTGGCCATTGGCAGTATTAAGTGTACCTGCGACAACCGAAGGGTCGGTTAATTCAACGGCAAGTACACAAATTTGGCCAGGGATATGTGCTGTAGGTGGATTATCTGGGGAATATTCAACTAAAGTGAGTGGGAGATTGAGTTGCTGTGCTCTTGCTCGTAATAATTGAGGATCAGCGCATACTACCCAAGGAAGTGCCCACTGTGACTGTGCTAATGAAATAATCAGGTCAGGACCAACCCCGGCGGGTTCGCCGGGGGTGATAACGAGGGGTTTTTTTAGCTTAGTTTGCATTATTCTCGTTCATTATTTTCACATAAGCGCCTGCACGCAACTCTTGCATCCAGTTTTGCACTTCTTCATTAAACTTGCGGTTAAACAGTAAGCGGTAAGCTTGTTCTTTATTCGCTGCATCTGTTTTATCAACGCTACGCGTATCTTCAAGTTCAATTAAGTGCCAGCCAAAATTAGAGCGCACAGGTTGGCTTAATTCATTTTTGTTTAAACGCATCAACGCGTCACGGAAAGCTGGATCATAAATATCAGGCATTGACCATCCTAACTCACCGCCACGTAATGCTGAACCGGGATCTTCAGAATACTCTTTAGCCGCATCCGCAAAACTGATTTTACCGCTACGAATATCGGCGGAAATTTTCTGTAGTTTGGCATAAGCCTGCTCATCATTCATGATAGGCGAGCTTTTTAGTAAGATATGGCGTGCTTTTACTTCAGTCACAGAAACGGTTTTTGAAGCACCACGTATATCATTGACTTTAATAATATGTAGACCAACACCTGATTGCAGTGGCCCGACAATTTCACCTTTTTGTGCATTAGCAAGCTGTTTAGCAAAGATTGTCGGTAACTCATCAATTGATGCCCATCCCATATTACCACCATTAAGTGCTTGTGGATCGGCAGAATAAGTGGCAGCTAATTTTCCGAAATCAGCACCGTTTTTTAGCTGGTTCTTAATACGGTTCACCACTTGCTGTGCTTTTTCAATTTCTGCAGGTGATGGATTTTCTGATAATGGAATTAAGATATGGCTAAGATTAAGATCAATACTTTGGCTTGCTTGGCTTTCAATTTGTTTAGCTAATGAGTCCACTTCTTGTGGCAAAATCGTAATACGACGACGAACTTCGTTATTACGCACTTCTGCTAACATCATTTCTTTACGAATATCTTGACGATAATCGTTATAGGCAATCCCATCGGCAGCAAGACGTTTTTTTAACTGCTCTAGTGTCAGGTTGTTTTCTGCGGCAATCCCTTGAATGGTTGACTCAACGGCAGCTTCAGGAATATCAATTTGCATCTGTTGAGCCATTTGCAAGATGATGTTATCCATCACCAAGCGCTCTAAGATTTGTTGGCGCAAAACTTGCTCATCAGGCATTTCTTGCCCGGCATTTTTGGCATTCATTTGCACCGTTTGTAACATTCTATTGACGTCGCTTTCCAGAACGACACCGTTATTGACGATAGCCGATACGCGGTTGAGTTCTTGTGCTGCAAAAGTGGTTGTGCTGGTGGCTGCACCAACCGTGATCATTAAGCCGATAACCAGCGTTTTCCAATTTTTCATAAGTTTCCCATTATGTGTTTTCCGCATTTTGCGGGGTGACATATTCATTCAGCCAATTTTGTCGTTTGGGTTAATCAAAACGCTCTTTGATAGGGTAAGATACCGCGCTCAAGCATTTTTTGACTACCTAAACTATGATTGTTACTTAGGCCTCTGAGTTCCAAATTGATTGACCATTTGTTGTCAATATCGCTGTGGTCTTCTTTCCAGCCAACAATTTTACGTTCATAACCAACGTTTACCGCCCAGCAACAGGTGTTATATTGTAAGCCAACCATTTGGCTTACTGGCTCTGAATCTTTGGTATCAAAGTAATAAGCGCCGACCAGTCCCCAACGTTCTGCTAAAGGCCAACTGCCGACAACACCAATTTGAGAAATGCCTTTTTGGTATTCTGGTAGTTGATTGACCCCGCCATCATAAGGGCGAACCCGTGTTGCTTGAATATAATCACGGTCTACATAACGATAGCTCAATTGTAAGAGATGGTCGCTATCACGGCGATACTCCATAATCGCATCACCCATAGAGACACTGCCTAAACGACGGTCATATTGTAAACCACCACGCATACCTAAAGTATCAGTAATGCGCCAATATGCATCGCCTGCCCATACCATAGATCCGGTTTCATCTTTGCTATTGATAATTTCATTCGATGAACCTGTTTTAGGACGCTCAAAGAAATAGATTTGACCAACAGAAATATTAAAACGTTCAACCAGTTCACTGTCATAAAAACGTGAAGTAACACCTGCCGTTAATTGGTTTGCAGAAGCAATGCGATCTAGACCACCGTACATTCTGTCACGGAAAAGTCCGCTATAGTTGGATTGTAATAGCGCTGAGTCAAAGTTATTGATATTAGACTGATCTTTATACGGTACATACAGATATTGTACTCGTGGCTCTAACGTTTGCGTAATATCGTTAGTGTCATATTGGCGCTCAAATACCACTTTCATATCTGACTTAAATTGTGGTAGTACGCGGTTGACGCTATCATCAAGTTTTTGATGTGGATACTTCTTCTTATAAGCATCAGGAATATCTTGATCATAATGAGTCGCCATCAATTTAAACTCATTATTAAAGCTTGCCCAGCCAGTGGAGGCAGGTAAGGAAATGGTTGGCTCTATATGATAACGGTTCGCTTCAGGGGTGTTTTCTCCGACACTGGTAAAGCGGACAAATTGTGCATAAGTACGAAAATCAAATGGGCCAATATCATTTTTATAATAATTAAGATCAAGCTGCGGCTCAGCACGATAAGCCCTTGCATCTTTATTATCTGAGAAAATTTGGAACTGTTTAGTGGTTAATGTGGCATTCCAATTTTGCTGAGCATAACCGGTACTGAATTTTTGCGTCGCATAACCATCAGTGGTATTACCATATTGCGAAGTAAAGTCAGTGAAATATTTGTTATCACTGACTTTTGTGTAGTCAACATTAAAGCGCCACACATTGTTCATCACCCCACTGTGACCCCAATAGAATAACCAGCGTGTAGCAGAATCACGCGCCAGATAACCCGCTTTTTCGTCTGCTTTATCTTTATTGTATTGACTGTCGTGGTGGATCCAATCAACCGCAATAGTACCGCGACCCGGTTTTGTTAAATAACGAAATTCATTATCGAGCTTTAAACCACGGCGACTAATATAATTCGTGGTAATAGTCGCATCATAATTAGGGGCAATATTCCAATAGTAAGGCAGTTGGAAGTCAAACCCAGAACTACGAGAATAGTTACCATTAGGAATTAAGAAACCAGAGCGACGTTTATCGCCAATCGGTAATTGCAGATAAGGACTATAGAAAACTGGGACGTTAGCAACACGAAAACGCGCATTCCAAATTTCTGCTACTTGCTCTTCACGATCTAAGATAACCTCAGAGCCGACAACACTCCAACTATCGTCGCCGGGTAGACAAGAGGTAAACATCCCTTTATCCATAATGGTATAGCGGTTTTCGCCACGCATTTGCATTTTATTCGCGTAGCCACGGCCTTGTCGGCCCACCATTTGGTATTTACCTTCTTCGATATCAGTATCTTTATTATTTAGATTAGACCAAGCACGTGGGCCTTTTAAGATGATTTGTGGATCATCATAAGAGACATTACCTGTCGCGGTGACCATTCTTAATGGTGTTTCACCTTCTGTTTGGGTCAACTCAACATTATCTGCGCTTAATGTTTGATTTCCCTGTTTAATGTCCACATTGCCTCTATATTGGATCATGCGTGGGTATTCCCCTTGCATATCCTTAGCCGTAATGGTGACAGGTAATGAGTTAGGATCGCCTTCGACTAATGGCTTATTATAAACAGGGACTCCCAGTAAACATTGAGAGGCAAGATCAGCATATGCAGGCTGAGCATAAATTGTGGCCCAAACTAAGGTGGCCAGCAGTGTGGGATAACTTTTTTTCATGAGTATTTATGTGCTTCCGTCATCAGTGGCTTCTACTGCTAAATAGCGAGAAACTAACGCAGGGAGTTATGCAACACTAGCCCAACGTCCTGAACATTGTTCTAACGGTAACCGAAAAAAGAGCAGTTCCCTTTTTTCGATGTTTCTATGTTGAAATCGGTTTATAGCTTTATTAGAAACAAAAAAACACCGCGCTTGTGCGGTATTTCGTGCTGCATAACAACGCTAAAGTTATTCGTTTGGTCACTTATTTTACTTTAACACAATTTAAACGAAAACAGCATTATCTCTGTGCAAGCAGCTAGCGAAAACCTCATCATTTTAAGAAAAAGTTTATTTGAGCTTGCTTGATGTTAGGTGTGAAAGCAAATGAATAGTATGATAATGCAAAATTGTGAGCAGGGCATTGAAGATTTGAGGAGTCTATGCGCTATTGGGGAAAATTATTAGGCCTTATCATCGGTAGTTTTGCCGGGATCGGCTTTTGGGGCATTGTGATTGGGGTTTTTCTAGGACACCTTTATGACGTACAAAGAAGTAAATTAAGCTATGGTGGGCGCTATAATCGTGATAGACAAGCCTATTTCTTTGCTGCCACATTCCAAGTCTTAGGGCATTTAACCAAATCCAAAGGACGAGTGACACAAACCGATATCACATTAGCCAGTACGTTAATGGATAGAATGAATTTACATGGGGCAGCACGTCAAGCAGCACAACAGGCGTTTCGAGAAGGTAAAGAGGTTGATTTCCCACTTAGAGCCACCTTACAACGTGTTCGCCAAATTTGTGCTGGTCGCCGTGATTTACTGCAGATGTTTCTGGAAATTCAATTACAAGCCGCATTTGCTGATGGGCAGTTACATCCTAACGAACGTAAAATGCTGTTTATTATTATTGATGAGCTCGGATTTTCTCGCGCCCGTTTTGAACATATATTAGCCATGATGCAGGCGGGGCAAAGTTTTCATTATCAACAAGGGCAAAATTATCAGCCACAAACTCAAGGCCCAACGCTTTCTGACGCCTATAAAGTGTTAGGTATTAAAGAGGGTGATGATGTTAAAACAATAAAAAGAGCTTATCGAAAATTAATGGGAGAACATCATCCTGATAAATTGGTTGCAAAAGGTTTACCACCGGAGATGATGGAAATTGCAAAACAAAAAGCACAAGCTATCCAAGTTGCTTACGATTTGATTAAAAAAGAAAAAGGATTTCGTTAACATCTTGTAAATAAAGATGAGAAAAGAGAGAATTAATCCGTGATGAAGATAACTCAGTCTTAGTTGAGATTATTATTTGTCACGGTAAAATATAAGTGAAATTTAATTATTTCACTCTCATTCTCTTATAAAAGGAACTATATCAATGTCAAACGTCCGTGTTCTTGTTGGGGTAATAGGATTAGCGCTCTGTCTGCTCCTTGCTTCACTAAGTTCGGTGACCGTTTTAGTGTCGTAAGACAGGTTAAAAATCTGCCAGGCATTCAAAATGTATCGGTGAATGAAAGGCCGGATGCGTAATAAATAATTCCTGAGCATGTAACTGCAGGCGAGGTGCGAGTGCTCTTGCCTGCGGATGAGCATAAAAACGATCCCCTAAAATAGGATGACCTAATGCTAGCATATGAACCCGTAGCTGATGGGAGCGTCCGGTTATTGGTGATAGTTTTACCCGCGTTGCATTTTCTTCATATTCCAACACTTCATAAAAAGTTTGTGCAGACTTTCCTGTTTCATAACATACTTTTTGCTTAGGTCGATTAGGCCAATCGCAGATCAACGGCAGATCTACTAACCCTTGTGGTTTTTCAAGCTTTCCCCAGACACGGGCAATATAGGTTTTTTTCGGCTCTCGTTCACGAAATTGGCGTTTTAATTCACGCTCGGCGGCTTTATTAAGCGCAACAACCATCACACCACTCGTGGCCATATCAAGGCGATGAACAGATTCCGCATCAGGAAAATCGGCTTTTATACGCGACATAATGCTGTCGTGATGTTCTAGCGCTTTGCCGGGTACAGATAGCAATCCACTGGGTTTATTAACAACAATAATATGCTCATCTTGATATAAAACGTGTAACCAAGGATCAGTGGGGGGGTTATAAACTTCCATCATAGTGGATATCTCAGCAAAATAACGGGGGAGATAAAGCTTTCCCCCGTTTTAACAGTGATTATTGGTGGGTAACAACAATTAAACGGATCGCATCTAAGCGCCATGTCGCTTCATCTAAGTGGTTAAGAATATGCGTACGCTCATTTTCAATTGCTTCAACTTCGTCATCACGTATATTTGGGTTAACGGCACGTAATGCCTCTAAGCGTGATAACTCATGTGTTAATGCGTTGTCAGCTTCTTGCTTCGCTTGTTCAATTAGCGTTTTCGCTTCCGCTTCCATTAAGGATTCAGATGCTTTTAGTACATGATGAACTTCATTTTGTACCGCATTGACCAATTTGCTGGATGTGTGGCGATTTACCGCATTTAATTGGCGGTTAAAACTTTCAAATTCAACTTGTGATGCAAGATTATTACCTTTTAAATCAAGTAATAAGCGTACTGGAGTTGCCGGTAAGAAGCGAGTTAAATGAAGATGTTTAGGGGCTTGCGCTTCTACGACATAAATCAGTTCAACTAATAGCGTACCTACAGGTAATGCTTTGTTTTTCAATAAAGAAACCGCACAACTACCTGTATCACCAGATAAGACTAAATCTAAACCATTACGGATAATAGGATGTTCCCAACTGATAAATTGCGTATCTTCACGAGAGAGTGCGTGCTCTCTATCAAAGGTAATTGTACAACCATCTTGCGGTAATCCAGGGAAGTCAGGAACTAACATATGATCTGATGGCGTTAATACAATTAAGCTATCACTACGATCTTCTTGGTTAATGCCCACAATATCAAATAAGTTTAAGGCGAAGTTAACCAGATCGGGATCGTTATCTTGCTCTGCAATCTTATTCGCTAACTCAACGCCAACTTCACCGCCGTTAGAGTGCATTTCTAATAGACGGTCACGACCTTGTTCTAGTTTGAGTTTCATCTCATCATGTTGCTTACGACAAGAAACGATAAACTTATCAAAATCACCTAGTTCATTAGGTTGAGCAAGATAATTGACTAGCGCATCATATTCGTTGTCATAAATTGTACGACCCGTCGGGCAGGTATGTTCAAATGCATCTAACCCTTCGTGATACCAACGTAATAGAACAGATTGAGCGGTTCCTTCAAGATAAGGCACACTGATATCAATGTCGCGGTTTTGACCGATACGATCAAGACGACCAATACGTTGTTCTAATAAATCAGGATTAAAGGGGAGATCAAACATCACTAGTTGATTAGCAAATTGGAAGTTACGCCCTTCTGAACCGATTTCAGAACATAGTAACACTTGTGCGCCTTCCTCTTCTGAGGCGAAATAAGCGGCTGCACGATCTCGTTCAAGTAAAGACATCCCTTCATGGAATACTGCAGCACGAATACCTTCACGTTCACGTAAAACTTGTTCTAATTGCAATGCTGTGGCGGCTTGAGCACAAATGACTAATACTTTTTCATGACGATTGGCGGTTAAAAAGCCTAGTAGCCATTCAACGCGTGGATCAAAGTTCCACCATGTGGCATTTTCACCTTCAAACTCTTGGTAGATACGTTCAGGATAGAGCATCTCTTTTGCTCGTACTTCGAGGCTCTTTTTCGCTGCCATAATCTCAGCCACCTTAATGGCGGTTTGATACTGAGTTGGTAGTGGCATTTTTATTGCGTGCAACAGTCGGTTAGGGAAGCCTTTGACGCCGGAGCGAGTATTGCGAAATAACAGACGACCCGTACCGTGTCTATCCATCAACATATGAATAAGTGCTTGGCGAGATTTTGTACGCTCTTCACCTTGGGTATTAGAGGCTTTTAGCAACGGCTCTATATCTTGCTCGCTGATCATCTCACTGATGCTATTTTGCTGTTCGTTATTTAAATCATCTTCTGAAAGCAAAATGGTTACCGCATCGGCTACGGGGCGATATTTTTGTTGTTCATTAATAAATTCGTTGTAATCGTGGAAACGATTAGGATCGAGCAAACGTAAGCGGGCAAAATGGCT
Organism: Proteus sp. G4380; assembly: GCF_963885725.1. NCBI lineage: Bacteria > Pseudomonadati > Pseudomonadota > Gammaproteobacteria > Enterobacterales > Morganellaceae > Proteus > Proteus sp. G4380. The sequence continues at coordinate 47,093 of NZ_CAWPAV010000037.1, read as the reverse complement.
TTCTTGACCAAGTTGCTCCGGTGTTGCGGTTAATAACAATACAGAAGGGATCGCTTCAGCCAGCGTTTCGATAACTTGGTATTCTCGGCTTGGTGCCTTTTCACTCCATACCAGATGGTGGGCTTCATCGACAACTAACATATCCCAAGTCGCTTCAACAAGGTGTTCAAAGCGTTGTTTGTTTTTACGCACAAAGTCTAATGAGCAAATGATCATCTGCTCTGTTTCGAAAGGATTATCGCTATCTAATAAAGATTCGCTATAACGGCTATCATCAAACAGTGAAAAACGTAGGTTGAAACGACGTAACATCTCAACTAACCACTGATGTTGTAAGCTTTCAGGAACGATAATTAAAACACGCTCAGCGCGTCCATCCATGATTTGCTGGTGGATTATCATACCCGCTTCGATAGTTTTACCCAGCCCAACTTCATCCGCTAATAAAACGCGTGGATTATGACGTTTACCCACTTCATTAGCAATATAGAGCTGATGAGGAATAAGACTTGCGCGAATACCACGTAGACCACTTTGTGCTTGCTTAAACTGTTCGCTCATAAATTTACGCGCACGATAGCGTAAAGCAAAACGATCCATACGGTCTATTTGACCGGCAAAAAGACGATCTTGTGGCTTATTAAAAGTGAGTTTGTTATCTAAGAATACTTCACGCAGTTGTGCTGGCTCTTCGGTATCTAAACGTACGCCGTGATAAATAAGTAAGCCATTATCTTCCACAACGTTGTCGATGGCGAGCTTCCAGCCTTCATGACTGGTGACAGTATCCCCCACATTAAACATCACCCGCGTTATTGGGGCATCATGGCGGGAATAAAGACGATTTTCGCCACATGCAGGAAAAAGTAAGGTCACCATACGGGCATCAATTGCCACAACAGTACCTAGTCCAAGTTCGCTTTCTGTATCGCTAATCCAACGTTGACCAAGAGTAAAAGGCATATATATAAACTCAGCTCTCAAATATATAATTTATAAAATCATTATTAATGAATGCAGTATTGCGGTGTTGTCATCCAATCTACGGGATAAAAAATAGTATCTTTCTCAAGATGAGAAAAAAGGTGATTATCACCAAAGGGGCGTTATGTTAATAGATGCAAAGCAAGCCGTCACCTGCAAAATAACACATCTTAAAAAGAGAGCGTCATTTGCCCATTTAACAAGGTAGAAAAATCATCTTGTAGAAATGGCAAAATAGCATCTGCTATCGGCATTAATTGCTTATTAATGTAGTGTTCATAGTCAGGTGTCGAAGTGATATGCTCTAACGGCTCTGGCCCCAAGTGAGTAATTATATAACTAATCCAACCGCCTTGCTGATATTGTTGCGGCCTATTTTGTAATTGATTATAGTCATCCGCTAATCGAGCTGCTTTGACGTGAGGGGGGATATGGTGCTGGTAGTCTGATAATTTTCGTCGCAATCTTTTTCGATAAACCAGTCTATCATCATATTTTCCTAATAGCGTATCAGCAACATAATCACGAATAAACTGTTGATAAGGTTGCTGATTAAAGATGCGTGTATAAAGCTCTTTTTGAAACGCTTGCGCCAGTGGTGTCCAGTCTGTTCTGACTGTTTCCAATCCTTTAAACACCATTTTATCATGACTTAGCCCTGCATAACGTTTTTTACTTCCGGTTTCCATACCTCGAATAGTGGGCATCAAGAATCGGCGATAATGGGTTTCGTACTCAAGCTCTAATTGGCTATCAAGCTGGTAAGTTTCAGTCAGATAGCTTTTCCACCATTGATTAACATCTTGCGCTAATTGACGACCGATCTGCTCTGCTTGTACTTCGTTATGAGCGGCTTTAAGCCAAACAAAAGTAGAATCAGTATCACCATAAATCACTTGATAGCCTTTTGACTCAATTAATTCACGGGTCTTTTTCATTATTTCATGACCACGTAAAGTAATTGATGAAGCCAATCGAGGATCAAAAAAACGACAGCCTACCGAGCCTAATACACCATAAAAAGCATTCATAATAATTTTCAATGCTTGAGAGAGCGGGGCGTTGTTATGACGTTTAGCATTATCTCGTTCATGCCAGATTTGTGAAACAATGGTGGGTAAACAGTGTTTTTCTCGTGAAAACCACGCTTGACGAAAACCGGGAACGGCATGTGTGCTATCAGGGTGATGCATACCTTCAATCATACCCACCGGATCGATTAAAAAGGTACGAATAATAGAGGGATATAGGCTTTTATAGTCCAGTACCACCACTGAGTCATAGAGACCCGGTGTTGAGTCCATGACAAAACCACCAGGGCTATGCTCTTCGGGTTTTTCACCCTGATTGGGGGCAATATAACCAAGACGATGCATTGAGGGTAAATAGAGGTGAGTAAATGCTGCGACAGAGCCACCACTTCTATCTGCTGCCAGTCCTGTTACACTGGCTCTTTCTAATAAGAATTCCATTAAGTGTGTGGTATCAAAGATACGATTAACCAAGACACAATCTTGCCAGTTATAATACGCTAAGGCGGGCTTATCTTCTTTAAAACGGCGATTGATTTCGTCCATTCTGGCATAAGGTGTATCAATCGCTTTCCCTTCCCCTAACAGTGTTTGAGCAACTGACTCTAGGCTAAAAGAGGGAAAATTCCATGTCGCCATTTTTAAAGCATCAATACCATCAATAATTAAACGCCCTTGTGCTGAGGCAAAAAAGTGCCCCGCTTTAAAGCCATGTTCACGCCACTCTAATGGGGTATTTTGTCGTCCTAATAATAAATTGATCCCGTAACGCTGAGCATGGGTATGCAAGATACGCAAATCAAATTGAATAAGATTCCAACCAATAATCGCATCAGGATCGTACTCTTGTATCCAAGCATTTAGTTTTTCAAGGAGTTGTAATCGACTACTTACATAGCACAGACGATAGCCTTCAGGTTGTTGGCTTTCTTGAACTTCTGGGAGGGTGTCACTAAGCATAAAAACAACGTTATCACCGCAACCGGCCAATCCAATAGAATAAAGCTCACCAAACTCACTGGTTTCAATATCTAAAGAGACGGTACGTAATGTAGGACGATAAACACTGGCAGGTTTTAGCGTGACAGTATGACTATTTTGATAACGAAACCATACAGGCGCGGTGATAAAACGCTCCATCATATAGCGTTCATGTGGGCGGATATCGGCTTCATATAGGCGAATATTATGCTGTTTTAATTGCTGTTCAAGCTGGGTAAGTTGGCGGTATTGTTTACAATAAACCCCCAAAACAGGTTGTCTTTCAAAGTCTTTTAACGCCAGAGGACGAATATCAATATCGCGATTATGACCAACCACTGAGCGTAATATACTTTCATTTTGTTGGGCAACAAAACCAATAGCATACTGCTTTGCAACCGTGACTTTACGCGGTCCATTTTCTGTCGCCAACCAATAGGAGACAGCGATACCTTGTGGGGTATCACTCCAATGGCGGGTAAGAATAAAGCCTTGCTCTGTGTGAATTGTCATAATTTCCTAATAAGCGAGATATTGAAGCTTGAAAAAGAGATCGTTAACTATTAATTATAATATTAATCATAGCCTTGTTATGATAGGAAATGGGATATTACACGGGTTGATGTACTTATAATAATATCTGGAATGCCCGTAAATGGGAAATAAACTGGGGTAATTTCTGCTTTTGTAAACAGCCTAAAAAGGTCTCTACGGTCATTGGTGGATTCTTTAGGCTTTGTCTATGTTGTTGCGCCGCTTTAATACAGCTACTAGGATTTAATTCAAACATGTCACTCAAAAATTCATCAGGATGGATAGCTGAAATATCAAAAGAATTAAGGTATTTTTGCGGAAAATCTTTTAAGTTAAATGTAATTATAGCTTGAGCCTGCCCTTTTATTGCTGCTGCTAGCACATGACGATCATTAGGATCAGGTAGCTTTAAACCACAAATAAGCGGTTCGTAGCCTTCTACTAAACAATCAGGAACATGTGCATTCATTAAATCTCTGGTTCGTATTAGTCGCTCAGCTGTTAATGTTGGATTGTTGACTAATAAATTAGTGATCCATTCATCATGGATCTGATTACTCCAACGTGCTCTAAATAAACCAGTATTAGCAAGATACATTAAATAACTTCTAAGAGGGGCTGGATACATGACACAGGCATCAAGCAAAACAGTATAGTTTGTCATTAATACCCCATATCCATTTCTTGATCTAATTGCGATAATTCAGCAAGGGCATCAAGTCGTTTTTGCTCCAATTCATTTTTATAAGCAACAATATCAGCATAAGCAACTTTCCTACGATTTCCTTTTCTAGAGTAGGGTATCGCTCGTGTATCTAATAATTTTACAAATGTAGGACGGGACATATTGAGTATATCAGCCGCTTCCTGTGTCGTTAGCTCAGCATGGATTGGTGTGATACTAACAGTATTCCCTTGCCCTAGTTGAGTAAGAATTTCAATCATTAGGCGTAATGCACTATTTGGTATTTGTACAATATGATTATTACCCGTCTTATCTATAATGGATAGCTTCTGCGTTTTGCCATTAATATCCATAACAGCGGATAGCTCTTGGCTACTTAATTTTGCTAATGCAATATCTTCAGCACTAAGTCTCTCACTTATCGTATTCATTAGTATTTCCCCCTTTTTAATAACTAGATTATCTGAAATATTCGAAAAATAGTCAAGTATTCGAAATATTCGAAAGAGGCTTGTAGGGGGGAATAAGCTTCTTTCGATATCGCTATATTTCAATAGATTAATTAAAAGGTATCCCTAAAAGCAGTGATTGATCCACTTCGCCTTTGATTAATGACGCTGTATTTCCATCATAGACAATGGTGCCATTATCAATAACAAGCGCTCTTGGTGCGATTTTATGAGCATCTTCTAAGCTGTGAGACACCATGAGTAAAGTGAGATTTTTTTCATCACAAATTTGTTCTAATAATGTCAGCATTTCGATACGTAATGCGGGATCAAGGGCGGAAAAAGGTTCGTCTAACAATAAAATAGGCTGTTCACGTACCAGACAACGGGTAATTGCCACTCGTTGACGTTGACCCCCAGATAGTTGTGAAGGTAAACGCTCTAGATAATCACTTAAAGAAACCTGTTTGGCTCGACTTTCTAATAGTGCTTTCTGTGCCACAGTGAGTTTTAGCCCTGGATCTAGCCCTAAACCAATATTTTGTCTTACCGTGAGATGAGGAAAAAGATTGTTATCTTGAAATAACATCGAGATAGGGCGTTGGGCAGGGGCTGTTTTGGTATGATCTTTCCCTTTTAAAAATAATGAGCCTGACTCTGAGGGCAGAAAACCCGCTATTAAGCTGAGTAATGAGCTTTTACCTGCACCACTGGGACCTAAAATAGCAATACGCTCCCCCGCTTTTACCGTTAAATTAAAGGTCAGATGTTGGTGCTCATAGGTATAAGAAAGCTGCTCTAACTTAATCATAGGATTTTCCTGAAACGCGTTCGATAAGGCTAAAAAGCGTGAAACATAACAGCAAAAGGAGCATCGCGGTGACAGCGCCATCTTGTGTGTGATAAGCACCGATTTGCTGATAGAGGTAAAAAGGTAATGTTCTAAAAGTTTCATTTCCAAATAAGGCAACAATACCAAAATCACCAATGGAAATGACACAAGCAAAAGCCAGTGCTTGTGATAGTGGCTTTTTCAAAGCGCGTAGCTCTATCCAACGTAGACGATTAATACCTCGCAAATTAAGGGAAGCACATAATAGATTATAGCGGGCTGCAATATCATTCATTGGGTTTTCAAGTACTTTTAAAGCATATGGAATAGCCATAAGCGCATTAGTGAGGATCACTAAAAGATAGGGGGATTCAGGTAATCCGGTTGTGCTGTTTAATAATAGAAAAAAGCCCGTCGCTAATACAATGCCCGGCATAGCCAGAATAATGAGTCCACTCATTTCCAGCGCTTGTCCGGCCTTTTTAAAATGGCGTAAGCGTAATTCTCGACTACTCCAGAGCAACATCATCGTTAAAATAACACAAAGTCCCCCAGCGCCAAGTGCAATAATTAATGATGTTGTAAAGGCTTGCCAAAGTACCGGCTGTTGTAGAACACCTAATAATTGACTGTTTAAGCCATCACTTATCACCGCTAATAACGGAGGAAGTAAAAAGAGCATAGCAAGTACGATAATTAAACTATCCGTTATTTTATTGATTAATGAGTCGCTAGGATCACGCCAGCTTAGTTTTTGATGATTACCGACAAAGAGTGTTCCCTTTAATTTTTGGCTAACAAGTACTAATCCTAAGCAGCAAAATAGCTGAATTAATGCTAATAGCGCTGCACGATGTAAATCGTAGTCATAACTTAATGCTTGATAAATTGCCAATTCAACAGTTGTTGCCGCAGGCCCACCTCCCAGCGCTAATACAGTCGCGAAACTTGCAAAGCAGAGCATAAAAATCAGTGATGCAGTAGGCAGGATTTGTCGCCATAAATAGGGCCACTCGAGAAAACGAAAACGTTGCCAGCCATTCATTCCCAATTGTGATGCTAATTGGCGTTGCTCGGTAGAAATACTTTCCAAGGCTTGTAACAACATTCTGGTAGCCAGTGGCATATTGAAAAAAATATGTGCGAGTAAAATGCCTTGTAAACCATAAGGCGTAAAATGGTAATCAATCCCTAACCATTGGCATATTTGAGCCAGCCACCCCATGCGACCATACACAGTTAAAATGCCAAATAGCGCCACTAACACCGGTAGAACTAAACTCATTGCACATAAGCGTAAAAAGAGCGTTCTGCCAACAAACTGGCGTCGATAGAGCGCTTTTGCTAACCAAATTGCCGGTAAAATGGAAAATAGCGCGGATAAAAATGCTTGCCAAAAAGTAAAGCGCACCACATGCCATAGGTAACTATCAGCAAAAATAGTCGATAAATCACCACTTGGCGCGTTAAACCATAAAGCACCGAAGGAGAGAAGGGCGACGGTAAGTAATAATCCCGAGGCACATAGCCCCGGGATAAGCCATTTACCCATTAGCGGCTAACCGCAGATTGCCAATTACGTGTCCATGTTTGGCGCTCTTTGGCTACCACATCAGCATCAAATTGTAATGACTTTTGCGGTTTAGGCATAACGGAGTAGACCTCAGGTAGTGGCATATCAATAACAGGATACATCCAATTAGTGGTTGGGATGGTTTCTTGGAAAGCGGGGGTTAGCATAAATTGCATAAATTGCTGAGCTAATTCTGGCTGTTTGCTGGATTTTAGCTTGGCTGCAACTTCTACCTGTAAATAGTGTCCTTCATCAAAAATAGCAGCTGCATAATTGTCCTTTTTATCTGCCAAAATATGGTAGCCCGGAGATGAGGTGTAACTAAGCACAAAATCCCCTTCTCCTTTCAAGAATAAGCCATAGGACTCACTCCAGCCTTTGGTTACTGTCAGTGTTTTATTCGCCAATTTTTGCCACTGCTCAGCGGTATTGTTTGGATACAGTGATTGCATCCATAACATTAAGCCTAAGCCGGGGGTACTGGTACGTGGATCTTGATAAAGGATTTTCCACGGCTGTTGGCTATTTAACAGCTCATCCATGCTTTTAGGGGGATGAGTAATACGATTTTTATCGTAAATAAAAGCGAAATAACCGTAGTCATAAGGCACAAAAGTGTCATCAGTCCATTTTTCAGGTAATGCCAGTTTTGATGTATCAATATTGCTTGGTGCAAAAAGTCCGGTCTGTTTTGCCGCATGAATAAGATTGTTATCTAGCCCTAAAATAATGTCAGCCTTACTTTTACTCCCTTCCATACGTAAACGATTAAGGAGAGAAACCCCATCAGAAAGGGCAACCAGTTTTAGCTCACAATCACATTGCTGTTCAAATGCTTTTTTAACTGCCGGACCAGGCCCCCAATCCGCGGTAAAAGAGTCATAGGTATAGACGGTAAGTGTGGGTTTGGTTTGTTGTGCATTTGCGGCAAAAGCACTGAACAAACCTAGTGCACTGAATAAAAGAGTTGAACGAAGAGAATTTATTAACACGCTATTTTCCTCAGTAAAAAGTCAAGTAGGATCTGAGGAGTGAGGAGGCAAATGAGTTATTATTGCGCCATCCTGACTCAAATCCCTACGCCAGTATTAGCTGGATCAGGTTCCACGAGTTTTTCTCAGCTTAAAAAAGCACCCCGTTGAGACATTCCCATTGTAGATAAATACTCACGTTGTGCAAAGTCTGTTGATAGTGGTTTACCGTTTGTGGGTAGTATGAAACAATGAGTTATCTTTCAAGTTTGGTTATTGAGGTAGTCTGGTGATCGATGATGATGGCTACCGCCCGAATGTGGGGATTGTAATTTGTAATCGGCAAGGGCAAGTGCTTTGGGCCCGTCGCTATGGACAACATTCATGGCAATTTCCTCAAGGGGGAATTAATCCTGGAGAATCACCAGAACAAGCCATGTATCGTGAGTTGTTCGAAGAAGTTGGATTAAGTCGTAAGGATGTTAAAATCCTTGCCTCCACGCGTAACTGGTTACGTTACAAGTTACCTAAGCGTTTGGTGCGTTGGGACACAAAACCTGTTTGTATTGGACAAAAACAGCGTTGGTTCCTTTTGCAGTTAACAAGTAACGACAAGGACATTAATGTTCAGCAGAGCAAAACGCCAGAGTTTGATGGTTGGCGTTGGGTTAGCTATTGGTATCCTGTTCGTCAAGTCGTCTCTTTTAAACGAGATGTATATCGTCGCGTGATGAAAGAGTTCGCACCAGTAGTTATGCCATTACAAGAACAAGTGTCTATGTCTCGTCCTTCCTATGGATATCGCCGTAAAAGGTATTAGATAACACTATGCTGACACGTTTGCGGGAAATTGTAGAAAAAGTGGCTATGGCAGCGAGTCTGCCAGAAGCACTTGAGCTATTAGTGAAAGAAACGTGTCAAGCTATGCACACGGATGTGTGTTCTATTTATCTTGCCGATATTCCCCATCGCTGTTTCTATTTAATGGCCACAAAAGGATTGAAAAAGCCGAAAGGACGTGCCGTCAGCCTCTCATTTGATGAGGGGGTGGTGGGTGAAGTAGGACGTCTTTCTGAGCTGATTAATCTGGCTGATATTCGTGAACATCCTAATTTTACCTATCTGCCACAAGTAAAAGAGGATGATCTGCGCGCTTTTCTCGGCGTGCCCATTGTCTATCGTCGTCAGTTACTTGGGGTGTTGGTGGTTCAGCAAAAAGAGCGACGCTTATTTAATGAAAGCGAAGAATCTTTTATGGTGACACTGGCCACCCAATTAGGGGCGATATTGTCGCAAGTGCAAACGAAAGGATTATTTGGACAATATCGTCAAAGCCGTATTAAAGCCCTATCCGTTTCTACGGGGGTAGTGATGGCATATGGTTGGCAAGAGATGTCTCAGCCAACCTTAGATCATGTTTTTAAAGCCAGCGCACTGGATATAAAAAGTGAATTAAACCGATTAACGGTCGCCTTAGAAGATGCGACATCGGAGTGTCGCCGTTTTAGTAAGCGCTTTATGGCAAATTCACAAAAAGAGAGTGCGGCTATTTTCGATCTCTATTCGCATTTACTTAACGATCCCCAATTAAGACAAAAAATGACTGGGGTTATACAACAAGGCTATGTTGCTGAGTGGGCAGTAAAAGTGGTGATAGAGAAGTTTTCTGCACAGTTCTCAAGTCTTAAAGATAGTTATATGCGAGAACGAGCTTCAGATTTAAAAGCATTAGGTCAGCGCTTACTATTTCATTTAGATGATGATCTCAGTACGACAAATACATGGCCAGATCGCTTTATTCTTGTGGCGGATGAGCTTAGTGCCAATCTATTGGCTGAGTTGCCAGAACAACAACTGGCAGGGGTGATAGTTCGTGATGGTGCGACTCATTCACACTCAGCGATTTTAGTGCGAGCAATGGGGATCCCTGCCATTATGGGGGCAGATATTCAACCGGAGCTACTTCACAACCGGATGCTAATTCTTGATGGTTATCGTGGTGAGATTTTTATTGAGCCAGAACCCTTTATCATGCAGGAATATCGGCAAATCATTGATGAAGAAAGAGTATTGAGTCAACTTGCTGAAGAGCAGCTTGAACAGCAAGCGGTATTAAAAAATGGTGAATCCATCAGTGTGCAATTAAATGCAGGGCTAAGCATTAAATATGAACAACGTATTAGCGTTGGCATAGATGGTGTCGGTCTTTATCGCACAGAAATCCCTTTTATGTTACAAAGCGGTTTTCCTTCCGAAGATGAACAAAAAAACCGTTATCGTGAAATCTTATCATTTTTTCCCAATAAACCCGTCGTACTACGTGCTTTAGATATAGGTGCAGATAAACAGCTTCCTTATATGCCGATAAATGAGGAGAACCCTTGTTTAGGGTGGCGGGGGATCAGAATATTACTTGATCAGCCAGAAATATTTCTGATCCAACTACGAGCGATGTTAAAAGCTAATCTTGAATTTAAAAATTTGAAAATATTGTTGCCGATGGTGACAAGTATTGATGAAATTGAAGAAGCGAAAGCATTGTTACTAAGAGCATGTGCTGAAGTTAGCCGAGAAATGAAATGCGAATGCATTCTACCACCTGTGGGGATCATGCTTGAAGTCCCCTCATTGGTCTTTATGTTACCGCAATTAGCACATCGAGTAGATTTTATCTCGATTGGTACCAATGATTTAACGCAATATTTACTTGCAGTCGATCGTAATAATACCCATGTAGCACTGCTCTATGATAATTTGCATCCTGCATTACTGCGTTCGCTTAATATTATTGCTTTAGAATGCCAACGTTATCAGTTACCAGTCAGTGTTTGTGGTGAAATGGCGGGTACGCCGATGGGGGCATTGCTACTAATAGGGCTAGGTTTTCGTCAGTTAAGCATGAGTGGCCGTAGTTTACCTAGGGTAAAATACTTATTGCGCCATCTAGATCCTGCTATCTTACAGCCTTTTATGCAACAGGTGTTGAAAGCTGAAACGGCAATAGAGATAAAAAAATTGTCTGCTGATTTTATGGAAAGACAAGGATTAGGTGGATTAATTCGCGGAGGTATCTGATAGGCCTTCGTATAAACTTTTTGTCTAAGGGGTTATCCACATCGACCCATAGATAGAAGATCATTAATAAAGTGAAGTAGGGAAGAATGAGTATAAACTACCTTAAATTTCCAGAAATCGATCCAGTTATGTTTTCTATCGGGCCAGTATCTTTGCACTGGTACGGCATGATGTATTTGATTGGATTTGTGTTTGCATTATGGCTAGCAAACCGCAGAGCGGCAAAACCTAACAGTGGTTGGCAAAAAAGTGAAGTCGAAACATTACTTTATGTAGGGTTTGTGGGCGTGTTTATTGGTGGGCGTCTAGGATATGTTTTATTCTATAACTTACCGGTATTTTTAGATAATCCACTTTACCTATTTAAAGTCTGGGATGGCGGAATGTCCTTCCACGGTGGCTTAATTGGGGTGATCTGCGCCATGATTTGGTTTGCTCGTCGCACTAAACGTCACTTTTTTCAAGTCGCAGACTTTGTTGCTCCATTAATTCCATTTGGTTTAGGTTTAGGACGTATTGGTAACTTTATTAATGGAGAGCTTTGGGGGAGAGTCACCTTAGATACCCCGTGGGCGATTTTATTCCCAGGCTCCCGTGCAGAAGATCTACAGCTTGTCGCGCAAGATCCCACTACACTATTACCTATCATTCAGCAATACGGCGTATTGCCTCGCCACCCATCGCAACTCTATGAAATGTTCCTAGAAGGCGTGGTATTATTTATTATTCTGAATATCTTTGTGCGCAAAAATCGTCCTATGGGCAGTGTATCGGGGTTATTCTTAATTGGTTATGGTGCTTTCCGTATTATTGTTGAATTCTTCCGCCAACCTGATGCGCAATTAGGTTTATTTAGCGGTATCAGCATGGGGCAAATTCTTTCCATTCCAATGATAATATTAGGCATTATCTTTATGGTGTGGGCGTATCGTCGCGATAAAGCCACTCCACAGACGCCAACAACACACTAACTATTATTAGCTAACAAAAAAGAGAGACTACATGAAGCAGTATCTGGCATTGTGTCAACGCATTATCGATGAAGGTGAATGGATTGATAATAAACGGACAGGAACCCGTTGTTTAACGGTGATAAATGCCGATCTGGAATATGATGTTGCCAATAACCAATTTCCACTCATAACAACGCGTAAAAGTTTTTACAAAGCCGCGATTGCGGAACTATTAGGGTACTTACGTGGTTATGATAATGCAGCACAATTTCGTGCTATTGGCTGTAATACGTGGAACGCGAATGCTAATGAAAATAGCGCATGGTTAAATAATCCGCATCGTAAGGGTGAAGATGATATGGGCCGAGTCTATGGTGTTCAAGGACGCCAATGGCAACGCCCTGATGGCTCGCACTTTGATCAATTACGTAAAGTGGTAGATAACTTAACTAACGGTATTGACGATCGTGGTGAGATAGTCACTTTTTATAATCCCGGAGAAACAGCGTTAGGGTGTTTACGTCCATGCATGCATACACATACTTTTTCATTGCTCGGTGACAGGCTTTATTTAACCTCATATCAACGTAGCTGTGATGTCCCATTAGGGTTGAATTTTAATCAAATTCAATGCTTTGTATTATTAGCGCTGGTGGCTCAAATCACAGGGCATAAACCAGGTAAAGCATTCCATAAGATAGTTAATGCTCACATTTATGAGAACCAATTACCTCTGATGCGTGATGTTCAACTAAAAAGAGAGCCATTGCCATTACCTAAGCTACATATTAATCCAAACATTAAGACATTAGATGATATAGAAACTTGGGTCACGACAGATGACTTTAGTGTTGAAGGTTATCAGTGTCACGAGGCGATAAAATACCCGTTTACGGTGTAGTTTAACTCACTGATTTGGTTTAACACTTAATAACCCCCAATAGTTGAATTTAATTATTGGGGGTTTTGATATACAAAACACCCCCTTTATTGGGGTTTATTTGTATATCAAGGTAATGTACTATACTCAAATATACAAAATAACCCCTCGTTGGGGGTGATTTAGTAGAGGTTGATATGGAGTTAATAAGAGCAATTAATGTTTTTAACAAATTCAGTAAGCAAGGTAGAAATATCTTCCTCACCAAAGATTTAAAAATGCTTTTTCCTGATGAGTCTCCGAAAACATTACAAAAATCAGTTGACCGGCTGATCGCGCATGATGTGCTACGCCGAGCATCAAAAGGTGTATATATCTATACTCAAGGTTCATTGGGGCCTTACCCTTTAGAACGTCTGGCCGAAAATATTCGACGAGGCCACTACAACTACATTAGTTTGGAATCCGCTCTATCTCAGTACGGTGTAATTTCACAGATCCCCATCGACAGACTTACGATTATGTCCACAGGCCGGTCTGGAGAGTTTGTAACGCCTTGGGGCGTTATTGAGGTTACCCATACTGCCAAGAAGCCTCTTGAAATACTCAATACTACGGTGGAAGGAAGGGGGCCATTAAGAATTGCAACAAAGGAGACTGCCATTAAGGATCTAATGAAGGTTGGCAGAAATACACACCTCATCCAACGTGAGGAATTAAACTATGTCTGATTTTGTCAATTTTAATGAGCTAGTTGACAGCATTGTCATCGAAAAGGATTACGGCGCGAACAGGCCTGTCGTGGAAAAAGAATTGCTACATTATGACATTCTTTATGCTCTTTCCGCCACAGGGCTTTTAAAGCACATCACATTTCAGGGCGGTACATCGCTTAGGCTTTGCTATGGATCAAACAGATTTAGTGAAGATCTGGACTTTGCTGGTGGTCGTGACTTCTGTTCAGCGCAACTGCTTGAGATTAAAGCGTGTATTGAGAAATATGTTGGTGAACGATATGGCTTGGAGGTTGTGGTTAAAGAGCCAAAAGAGCTAAGAAAAGAACCTGATTATGCAGATGTAAAAGTCGATAAGTGGCAAATATCAGTGACTACCAATCCAGGAAAAAAAGACCTACCAAAGCAGAAGATCAAAGTGGAAATAGCCAACATTCCTGCATACACCAACACCCTTCGAACGCTTGTTAAAAACTATGAGCAGCTTCCTAGTGGCTATTCTGACCTGATTATTAGAGTGGAAGAGCTCACGGAGGTCATGGCTGATAAATTGGTTTCATTCCCAGCAACAACCTCACGTATTCGGTATAGAGATATGTGGGATTTGGTGTGGTTGCACCAGAAAGGGGTTAAACCAGACGCTGAACTGGTAATGAAAAAGGTTGCCGATTATAAGCTCAATGAGCATTTTGAGGAATGGTTGCAAGCAAGAATTGAGTCTTTGCCTGCATTGGTTGCGAGTGAAAAGTTTAAGGGAGAGATGAAGCGATTCTTACCTGTGTCTGTCGTAGATAGAACTCTCCTTCACCCAGATTTTCTTGAATTTTTACAAATTACTCTTCATGAACTGCTAGTCACTATCCAAACAGATATTTATGGAAGTAAAGATCCGAAGCCAGTAAAAAAATTTGAAATGTAGCACTCCAGCTAAGCCCGAACCTTTGAAGTGACCCCCAATAGTTGAATTTAATTATTGGGGGTTTTTGATATCAAAAAATAGTCATTTTATTGTTATTAACTTAAAAAAATATCGTATTGCGTAACCTCTCTTAAATTTGATGAGCTTTTATTTACCTATCTGGTTTTTGCCTGCATTGTTATTGAGATAAAACAGTAACAATGACAAGGAAAACAAGTAGGAGGCATGGATGACAGGCAATCATTATTCCCACTCTAAACATTTAGGGAGTAGCTTATTCGAGGTGCTTATTGTTATGGCTATAGTAGCAATATTGAGCGCTTTATCCTTGAGCTCATATCATCAGTTGTTACGCCAACGCCAGTTAGTTCAAAGTGTAAGAGAAGTGATGGCGTTTTTAGCTTATCAACAACAACGCTCACTGCTCTTTAATTGCAAAGTGCAAATTGTATTGTGGCTATCACCTATTAATAAATTAGAGGCAAAATCGTTAACAACACCCACAACCAAAGAAAGTATTCAATTAGGGTTAAACAATCAGCTTATTCGCTCTACAGCAACACGCTTTACATTTTGTGGCTTACGCCAAACATTACGACCGATGCATTTTGTGCTGTCAAATGGTGATGAAGAGGTCAAAATTATTATCTCTTCATTAGGGCGTATTCGAGCGTGCAGTCAGACAATAAAGGCATTTTCAGTATGCTAAAGCGTCCTTTGTCTATTCAACATCATGATTTTGCGGGTTTTATGTTGATGGAGTGCCTCTTTGTGATGACGATAAGTAGTATTTTATTAGTTTGTATTGGACGTGCTTATCCTTATATTATCAATGAGTTAACTTCTTCTTATCAACAATATCGTTTAGAGATTTATCTAAAACAGCGTTTGCAGTTACTGGAAACGCAATTAAGGCGAGCAGGGTACTGCAATGGTGATTGCACTGTTAAAAAGGCTTCTTTACCTGTACCACTTAAAATAGGTCATTATCCTTATCACCCTCATGGCTCTTGTGTTTTGTTTGTTTACGATATGAACAATAACGGCCGTTGGGAGAGTCCAGAAGAACAAGAGAGTGATTACTTTGGTTTTAGATTAAAAAACGGTCAGCTTGAACAACGTCGTGGTGTGCAAAATTGTGATTCAACAGGATGGCAACAGATCTTCGAAAAAGAAGAAATTGAGGTGACAGAATTTATCTTAACTCCCTATACACACTATTCTCCAATAAAAAAACGTGCATTTAACTATCTATCATTATCATTAAAATTCCAAGCAAAACAAAATATTAACCTAAAAGTACACTATCAAACATCAATACTATTAAGGAATATTTCGTGATAACGACACAGGGAACAATAAAGGAGCAACAGGGTGTCATCGGTCTGATGGCTGCAGTAGGTTTTATGGTGATAAGTTTATCGTTACTGACAAGTTTTGCTTATCATTATCGTCAATGTCAATTAATGGTGATGCAAGAGTTACAAGCAAAGCAGACCTTTTTATTCGCTGGATCTGCGTTGTCATGGGGAATGACCTTAACATGGGATTTATCGCCTTCTCGTCTTTACCAATGGCAATGTCGTACTTTTACTGCTGAGCCTAATATGAAAAGCTGTTTCTCTTTGAGAGGAAAGACAAGCGCTTTACTACTCGGAGAGGCTAAAAGTCATAGCGGAGATAAGATATCTCATTATCAATGGATTAATCTGGTTGGTAAGGAAAAACTGCATATTGAAGCCCAACCGAATGGTTGGCTAGACTACTGTCCACTAGTTAAAGAAGGCTGTATTTGATAATAAATACTTAATTAATCATGAAAGAAAAGAAGATAGTATGCTAATTAATATGGTGTCAGTATTGCTATTCTTTAATATTAGCTTTGTCGCTATTATAGGGTATAGCCAAGCCTTAAAAGTTGATTTTCAGCGCTTAGTGGCTATCCAACAAGCCGGAGCGTCTCTTTTTGCTTTTTATGGGCAAATGTCATTCAACTCTGTTGATAACCTTAAAATAATGACACAATCACTTATTGAAGCGGAAGGCTGTCAAAAAATAGAGGGATCGATAACCCACCATTCAGGTTATGTGACACGCTTATACCATTGGTCATGTGATTAATAAAATGAGGATCTGATGTTCCATATTTACCATTCAAATCAATTATCACTACTTAAATCACTGATGGTACATTTTATGCAAAATCGGCCACTATCATCGCCTTTTGAGCAAGAAGTGATTTTAGTGCAAAGTCCCGGAATGTCGCAGTGGTTACAAATCCAATTAGCAGAAAGTTTGGGTATTGCTGCTAATATCCGTTATCCATTACCCGCTACTTTTATTTGGGAAATGTTTACTCGGGTATTATCAGGTATACCTAAAGAAAGTGCGTTTTCTAAAGATGCCATGACATGGAAACTAATGGCATTATTGCCTAATTACCTTGATGATCCGGCATTTAAACCCTTGCTACATTATCTTAAAGATGATGAAGACAAACGTAAATTACATCAACTAGCGGGGCGTGTGGCGGATCTCTTTGACCAATATCTGGTTTATCGTCCCGATTGGTTGTCGGCATGGGAAAATGATCAACTAATTGATGGCTTGAGTGACAATCAATACTGGCAAAAAACACTGTGGTTGGCACTGCAACGCTATACAGAAGATCTTGCGCAACCTAAATGGCATCGTGCTAATCTTTATCAACAATTTATTTCTACTTTGAATGATGCGCCAGTAGGGGCGCTTGCGCACTGTTTTCCATCGCGTATTTTTATTTGTGGTATTTCAGCATTGCCACAAGTCTATTTGCAAGCACTGCAAGCAATCGGCAGACATACCGAAATCTATTTATTGTTTACTAATCCTTGCCGCTATTACTGGGGAGATATTCAAGATCCAAAATTCTTCGCTCGTCTAAATAGTAGAAAGCCTCGACATTATCAGCAACTTCATGAACTACCTTGGTTTAAAGATGAACAAAATGCATCGACACTATTTAATGAAGAAGGGGAGCAAAATGTCGGCAATCCACTATTAGCGTCTTGGGGAAAGTTAGGTAAAGATAATCTCTATTTTCTTTCTGAGCTTGAATATAGCGATGTGTTAGATGCTTTTGTTGATATACCAAGAGATAATTTATTACATCAACTTCAGGCCGATATACTCGATTTAGAGGATTTTTCACAAATAGGTCAGACGCTTGAGGATTACCAAAGTAGTGAAAAAAAACGGATCATCGCCAATGATGATCGCTCTTTGACCTTTCATGCTAGCCATAGCCCACAACGGGAAGTCGAGGTATTACAAGACCAATTACTGCATCTCCTCGAGCAAGATGCTGATTTATTACCGCGAGATATTATTGTTATGGTGGCGGATATTGATAGCTATACGCCCTATATTCAAGCCGTATTTGGTAATGCGCCCGCAGAGCGTTATATTCCTTTTGCCATTTCAGACCGAAAAGCTCGCCAAGTACATCCTGTCTTACAAGCTTTTATCACTTTATTAGAATTACCTCAAAGCCGTTTTACCGCAGAGCAAGTGCTTGCATTACTTGAAGTACCCGCCTTAGCTGCACATTTTGCCATTTTTGAAAATGAGTTGAAGCTACTACGGCGCTGGGTTGAAGAGTCAGGTATACGTTGGGGATTAGATGATGAAAATGTGGCCTCCTTTTTATTACCTGTGACAGGAAAAAATACGTGGGAGTTTGGGTTATTAAGGATGCTTCTTGGTTATGCGATGGACAGTGAGGCAGGGCCGTGGCAAGGGGTATTGCCTTACGATGAATCAAGTGGCCTAGTCGCTGAGTTAGCAGGGCATCTAGCAGATTTTCTATATACCTTAAGTGAATGGCGCACACGATTAAGCGAAACTCGCAACTTAGAAGAGTGGCTTGATATCGGTCAACAGCTTGTTGATGCTTTTTTTGACACTGATGAAGAGACAGAGCTGGTATTGGCGCTTATCACACAACAGTGGCAAAAGGTGATAAAAAATGGTCTAGAGGCGCACTATCAACATGAAATTCCATTAGTGCTGATCCGCGATGAACTTACAGTGCGTTTTGATGATGAGAAAATTAGCCAACGCTTTTTAGCCGGAAGCCTTAATTTTTGCACCTTAATGCCAATGCGTTCAATTCCATTTAAAGCAGTCTGTTTATTGGGAATGAATGATGGGATCTACCCACGTAATATTCAGCCATTAGGATTTGATTTAATGGCAGAAAAACGTCGTCGAGGTGATAGAAAACGTCGTGATGATGATCGCTACCTGTTTTTAGAAGCATTAAGCTCAGCAGAAAAATACCTTTATATCAGTTATATTGGTAAATCTATTCGTGACGATCGTGAATGTAATCCTTCGGTATTGATTAAAGAGTTACAAGATTATATTGGGCAAAATTTCCGTTTAAGGGAAGATGCATCATTAAATGTTGATGACAGTGCGCAGCGTATCATCAGCCACTTATTAACCCAACATAGTCGAGTGCCTTTTGCGCCAGAAAACTTTAAAACGGATGCCCTATATCGCTCTTATGCCGCTGAATGGTTACCGGCAGCAAGTGGGAAAGGAACTGCTCACCAAGCATTTTCAACGCCATTAAATAAAAAAATTGAGAAAGTCTCTTTAGATGAACTATCACGCTTTTATCGCCATCCCGTACGTGCTTTTTTCCAGCAAAGTCTAAAAACGAATTTTGTTATTGAAGAGACCGAGCTACCGGAAGAAGAGCCTTTTGTCATTAATGCATTACAACGTTATCTATTAAACCAATGGTTATTAAAAGCCTTAATCGAAGGGACATCAACAGAAGCACTTTATGAACGCATTAAAGCTGCTGGAAAATTACCAGCTAGTGCGTTTGGTCAAATTTATTGGGAGCAACAAATAGAAACGTTGCAACCTTTAGCCGAAAAAGTCAGAAGTGAACGTTTAGCAACCCATTCTGTCACAATAGAATACCAATTTAATACGATCCCATTAATTGGTCGTTTAAATGAAGTACAAGCCGATGGGTTACTCCGTTGGCGACCCGCCACATTAACAGCTAATGATCTACTGCAATTATGGATAGAACATCTCGTGTACTGCTTAAGTGGTGGAACTGGCGAAAGCCGTTTTTATGGTAGAAAAGAGTCGCAATGGTGTCTATCACCGGTGTCTGCGGATATAGCGTATTCAACCCTTGAAAGATTGATCCAAGATTATCAAACAGGTATGAATACACCTTTAGCCTTATTCGCCAACAGTGGTTGGGCTTGGTTACAAGCTTGCTTCGATAAAAAAACACAGACGTTTTTATTTGATGATGAAGAGATACAAAACAAGGCAGAATTGGTATTAACGCAATATTTAACCGATAGCTATAACCGAGAAGGTGAAATGAATGATATCTATATTCAACGTGTATTTCATCAGCTTGATGCACCTTTTCTTGAGGCAGTAAAACAGACCACGTTAGCCATATTTAAGCCAATCATTCCATTTATAAAAAAATAAGGGAGCTCATATCAGATGAGAAAATACTTATCGCAACTTTGGATTATGTTGCTATTGATGCTAGTCAGTATCAACAGCTTCGCAACAGATCCACTTTGGCAAGTATTGCCGGATAGCATTGAAAAAAGTGAAAGTGATCCACGTGATTATCAGGCTATTAAATTAGCTAATGATATGACCGTATTACTGGTTTCAGATAAAAAAGCGGTCAAATCATTAACAGCCGTTGCTCTGCCTGTCGGTGCATTAGAAGATCCAGATAGCCAACAAGGTCTTGCCCACTATTTAGAACATATGGTGTTAATGGGCTCGACCAAATACCCAAAATCAGGGGATCTGACAGAGTTTTTAAATAAAAATGGTGGCTCTCATAACGCCAGCACAACCACTTACCGCACCGCATTTTATTTAGAAGTTGAAAATAGTGCCATTAATGAAGCAGTTGATCGCTTGGCAGATGCATTAGCGGAGCCATTACTTGATCCTAAATATGCTGATCGTGAACGTAATGCGGTTAATGCGGAATTAACCATGGCTCGCTCCCGCGATGGAATGCGTTTTTGGCAAGTGAGAGCTGAAACCTTGAATCCGGCTCATCCAAGCTCTCGTTTTATGGGAGGAAACTTAGAAACATTAAGTGATAAGCCAGAGAGTAAATTACAAGATGAATTAGTGAAATTCTATCAAACATACTATTCTGGTAACTTAATGAATGGGGTGATTTATAGTAATAAATCACTGGACGAACTCGCTAAATTAGCGGCTGATACTTTTTCCCGTATTCCTAATAAAAACACCCAAGCACCAGTAACGACGGTGCCTGCGATGACAGAAAAAGAAAAAGGGATAATGATCCACTTAGTCCCAGCTCAGCCACAAAAAACCTTACAAATCGAATTTGGTATTGATAATAATCTTGCCGATTTTCGCAGTAAATCAGATGAATATATTGGCTACCTTATTAGCAATCGTAGCACGGGAACACTAGCAACTTGGTTACAAGAGCAAGGATTAGCAGAGAATATTAGTGCTTCATCTGAATCCTATATCGATCGCAATCAAGGTTCATTTACCATTTATGTTTCTTTAACAGACAAAGGCCTTGCTGAGAAAGATAAAGTTATTTCAGCGATATTTTCTTATATTCAACTGATCCAAAATAAAGGGGTCAGTGAGCGCTATTTTAAAGAAATAGCCAATGTGCTTGACCTCTCATTCCGCTATGGCTCTATTGTTAGAGATATGAACTATATTGAAGATATCTCCGATATGATGCTGCGTTATCCGATTAAAAATATTCTTAATGCAGATTTTATTGCCGATGACTATCAACCTTCTGCGATCCTTTCTCGTCTAGGATCGCTTACACCAGAAAATGCGCGTATTTGGGTGATTAGCCCTAATGAGCCTTCAAATAAGCAAGCTTATTTTGTTCATGCACCTTATCAAGTGGATAAAATTACTGCGAAGCAATTAGCTTCATGGCAGGAATTAGCCAGCGACATCTCATTGTCATTACCGACACTAAACCCTTATATTCCTGATAATCTGTCACTTATTGATGCTGATAGTAACATCACTAAGCCTCAACTATTATGGCAAGACAGTCATGCTCGGTTATTCTATATGCCATCGCACTATTTTTCTGATGAGCCGAAAGCCAGTGTGACGTTAAGTTTAGTGAATAAAAATGCAGATCGCACAGTTAAACAGCAAGTTATACAAACATTGACCAATTACCTTGCTGATCTAACGTCTAGTGAACTGGCTTATCAAGCTTCTGTTGCCGGCATGAATATCTCCTCTTCTTCTGGGCGTGGAGTCGATTTCTCAGTCAATGGTTATACTCAACATTTACCAGAGCTAGTAAATGCCACACTAAAAAGCTATATAACGTTTGAAGCCACTCAGCAAGAGCTTGATCAAGCTAAATCTTGGTATCGTGAACAACTGGAAGTGACGCATAACCTTAAAGCGTATGATGCTGCAATGTTACCTGCCCGTCGCTTAAATACGATCCCTTATTATGAAGAAGCCGATAAACTTAAGGCGTTAGAGTCGATAACGTTACAAGATATTAAAGATAATCGTCGTGATGTCATTGAAAATGCAGCGCTTCAAGCATTAATTATCGGTAATTTAACGCCAGAGCAGAGCCGTGAGATAGTTAAATCGGCACAGGCATTATTAGGTAATAAAGGAACAGAATATTGGATTGGCGACACATTAGTTTTTGATAAATTAAATCAAGTTACATTCCAAAATAAATCTAAAAGCACCGATAATGCGCTAGGTGAATTGTTTATCCCTGTTGGCTATGAGCGTCTACAAGGAAAAGCAATTACATCAGTATTATCCTCTATCGTGCATCCTTGGTTCTTTGAACAACTCAGAACAGAAGAGCAATTAGGTTATGCGGTCTTTGCTTTCCAAGCTTCAATGGGTGAGCAGTCCGGTTTAGGCTTTTTACTGCAAAGTAATGCTAAACCACCAGTTTATCTCAATGAGCGCTATCATGCATTTTATCAACAAGCTTATGATCGCTTGAAAAAGCTAAGTGAAGCTGAATTTAATCAATATAAAAAAGCCATTATTGATGAAGTAAAACAACCACCGCAAACATTTTATGAAGAGGTTTCTCTTTATCGTAATGATTTCTATCGTAATAACTTAAAATATGATGGTCGTGAGAAGTT
Organism: Proteus sp. G4380; assembly: GCF_963885725.1. NCBI lineage: Bacteria > Pseudomonadati > Pseudomonadota > Gammaproteobacteria > Enterobacterales > Morganellaceae > Proteus > Proteus sp. G4380. The sequence continues at coordinate 24,282 of NZ_CAWPAV010000037.1, read as the reverse complement.
TTTAGCCCAACTGAATAAGGTAACGCTAAAACAAGCGATCGAATTTTATGAAAAAGCGATAATTAAACCGACAGGACTCGTGTTTGTTTCACAAATAATCGGGAAAGAGGGTAACAACGCTGATTATGCGCAAAATAAACAGTGGAAAATCTATTCAACCGTGAGTGAATTACAAAAAACATTACCTGTTGAGGAAATTAAAGAGTGAGTGAAGTGATACAGGCACAGGTATTAGATCCCTATACACTTCCTTTGTATCAAAGACGCCTCATTGAGGCGTCTGCGGGAACAGGGAAAACATACACTATAGGGTTATTGTATTTACGATTACTGCTTGGATTAGGGGGCGAGTCAGCATTTCATCGCCCCTTAAGTGTTGAAGAGATCTTAGTCGTTACTTTTACCGAAGCGGCAACGGATGAATTACGCGCCCGTATTCGTCAAAATATTCATCAGTTAAGGCTAGCCTGTATCCGTCATCAAGTAGAAAATGACAATAACGCTTACCAAATATTATTAGATCAAATCCCGAATAAAATGGTGGCGGCGCAATGGCTACTAGAAGCTGAGCGTCAAATGGATGAAGCCGCCATTTATACTATTCATGGTTTTTGTCAGCGCATGTTAGCCACTAACGCCTTTGAATCTGGTGTATTGTTTGAACAGGTGTTGATCCAAGATGAATATGAGTTAAAAAAACGTGTCTGCGCTGATTTTTGGCGCAGGCACTGTTATCCCCTTTCTTATGATGTTGCCTATGCGGTAAGCGAAATTTGGTCTGGCCCTGAGCAACTGCTGTATGAAATTCAACCCTATTTACAAGGTGAATGCCCCGAAATTCAAGGTATTGATTTCGACGCTAAAAAAGAGACTGTTGAACAGCGTCATCAAGCAGTCATTGAGGCCATTGATAAAGTTAAAGCACTATGGCGTCATCATTGCAATGAAATTGCAGATTGGATAACTTCATCTGGTGTTGATAAACGCAGTTACAGTAGTCGTTTCTTACCTAAATGGATCGATGAAATCACCGCATGGGCCACTCCACTCGAAACCAAAAGTTATCAGTTACCTGACTGTTTAAGTCGTTTTTCGCAAGCAACCCTACATGAAAAAACTACAAAGGGTGCTGCGCCTGAGCACGCTTTATTTGCGGAAATCGAACTACTTTGCCAACAAAGTTTAACGTTACGTGATGTGATCATTGCCAATGCCATTCCTGAAATACGCCAAGGGATAGAAAATGAAAAAATGCGTCGTGGTGAGTTGGGATTTGATGATCTGTTAACGCGTCTCGATAAGGCATTGCAACGAGAAGGCGGCGAAGCATTAGCAGATGCTATTCGCCAACGTTATCCCGTCGCGATGATTGACGAATTTCAGGATACCGATCCTCAGCAGTATCGTATTTTTGATACTATCTATGGTGAGCATACAGAGAGTGGTTTGCTATTTATTGGTGATCCCAAACAAGCCATTTACGCATTTCGTGGTGCAGATATCTTTACCTATATTCGGGCAAGGCAACAAACCGATCACCACTATACATTGAATACTAACTGGCGCTCGGCTCCGGGTATGGTAAGTGCAGTTAATAAACTGTTTTTACGTTCTAAAACCCCTTTTTTGTTTGATCATATTCCTTTTATTGAGGTCAATTCGGCTGAAAAAAATCAGCATATGAAGTTTATTTACCAGCAAAAAACGGTTGCCCCATTAAATTTTTGGTTAGCTGAAGGTGAAAGCCTTTCAACTGGTAATTATGAACAATTAATGGCCTCGCAATGTGCGATGCAAATTCGTGACTGGTTATCAGCCGGTGACAATCAACAAGCTTGGTTAATCGAACAAGATAATAAAAGCGCTGTTACATCTGCCGATATTGTGGTGCTAGTGCGTAGTCGCCGAGAAGCATTATTGATCAGAGATGCATTAGATCTGTTATCTATCCAATCAGTATTTTTATCCAATAGAGAAAGTGTGTTTGAAACCAATGAAGCCAAAGATCTACTTTGGTTACTACAAGCAGTGGTAACCCCTGAAAAAGAACGGGTGTTAAGAGCTTCTCTTGCCAGTGCACTGTTTGGATTTAACGCACAACAAATTGACGAACTTAATCAAGATGAACAGCGTTGGAACCGCTATGTGGAGCAATTCGCTGATTATTTTGTCTTGTGGCAAAAACGTGGTGTGTTACCTATGCTACGTAAAGTCATGATAGAAAACCAAATCGCTGAGAACTTACTCGCAAGCCAAGCAGGAGAACGACGTTTAACCGATATCATGCATATTGGTGAGTTGCTACAAGAAACATCATTACAGCTTGATAGCGAGCACGCCCTTATTCGTTGGTTAGCCCAGCAAATTTCTCGACCAGATGCACAAGCGGAAAGTCAGCAAATGCGTTTGGAAAGTGATAAAAATCTAGTGCAAATTTGTACCATTCACAAATCTAAAGGATTGGAATATCCCATTGTTTGCCTACCTTTTGCCTGTAATTATCAAGAACAAAAGGGCGCGCTTTATCATGATAGAGATGAATTTTACGCAAAACTAGATATTTTTAATCAACCTGATAGCGTGCGTCTTGCTGATGAAGAGCGATTGGCAGAGGATTTACGCTTGTTGTATGTGGCATTAACTCGGGCGAAATTTTGTTGTTATGTTGGTGTTGCGCCTTTGGTTAAAGGAAATAAACGTAAGTCAGGATTAACTGATTTGCATAAAAATGCGCTGGGATATCTGTTGCAGCATGGGGAAGAGGGTAATAGTGAGCTATTACATCAATCCATTAATCAATTGCTTGATGACAATATAAAAGTGATCACGTTAGGTGATACCTCAACGCATCGATATCAATCTCCACATACAACGGATATTGCTTTAGATGCCGCCATATTTAAGCGAAAAATTAATGATAATTGGCGTATCACCAGTTATTCGGGATTAACGGCACAACACTCTGCTCGTGGATATCTATTTGATAGTGCTGATTTGGATGCCTTGGTACAATCTATCGCACCGGGCTTAGATACCGATGCTAAAGGTGAGAAAACAGCGCAACACAGCGATGAACTCTCTATTCATCACTTCCCTCGTGGTGCAGTCGCGGGGACATTTTTACATAGTTTGCTTGAAGAGCTTGATTTTTCACAGCCTATTGATGAAAGTTGGATGCAAGAGCAACTTATTGCCCAAGGTTTTGAGGAAAAATGGACGCCATTGTTGGTGGCTTGGATGGAAACCCTTTTTCACACCCCATTAAATACGCAAGGCTTATGTTTAGCTGATATTCCCAAGGAGCATCAACTCGATGAGCTACAATTCTATCTGCCTATTGAAAAGGAGATGTCGGCGGCACAGTTAACAGCATTAACCCGTCAATACGATCCTTTATCTGCGCAATGTCCAGCCCTCAATTTTCAGCAAGTGCAAGGCATGCTAAAAGGTTTTATTGACTTAGTATTTTGTTGGGAGGGCAAGTATTATGTGGTTGACTATAAATCTAACTGGCTTGGTGAATCGAGTGAGGATTACACGCAAGAGGCGATGAGCAATGCAATGCGCGATCATCGTTATGATTTACAGTATCAACTCTATACTTTAGCGCTACATCGATTTTTACAACAACGCTTACCTGATTATGATTACCAACGTCATTTTGGTGGGATCTGCTATCTCTTCTTACGTGGTATTGATGCTGACTACCCGGGCAATGGCGTCTATACCTATCTCCCTGAAGAAAAGTTTGTAGAGGCATTAGATGCGCTATTTAAAGGGGAAGCGCTTGAGGTTAACGGCAGTAAAGTGAACGCGCTGGGTGAGAACAATTCAAATGATTAAATTATTAGAACAAGCAATTGCACAAAACCTATTGCGCCCATTAGATTTACGTTTTGCTCAAATGCTGGTGGCAGATGAAAATCCTATCCTACTGTTTATTTTTGCCTATCTCAGTGCTCAAACAGGGGCGTGCCATGTTTGCTTACCGTTAAATATCATACAACAAGATAAATTGTTTGATGGACGACACACCGAGCTTTCACAAGCCATTTGGCAGAAAATGGCGCAACCATCAGCGAAAGAAATACTGGCAGAGCTTAATCAGAGCGAGTGTGTTAATCAAGGCCATAGTGATCTACCTTCACCTATTATTCTCGATAACGGATTACTTTATCTACAAAGAATGTGGCGTTATGAAGAGCTAGTTGCGCAATTTTTTCGCCAAGAGCAACGGGTGGTTGATATCGATGAAAATCAATTAACAAACGTATTAAATCAACTTTTCCCAAGCGTTAAAACACATGCTGAAACTAACTGGCAAAAAGTCGCCGCAGCGGTTGCTATTACAAGCCCTATTTCGATTATTTCGGGTGGCCCAGGGACAGGAAAGACCACGACAGTAGCAAAGATTTTAGCTGCTTTTGTCATGCTAACGGCGAATGAAAAACCCATTATTCAACTAGCCGCACCCACGGGAAAAGCGGCAGCTAGATTGACCGAATCATTAGGTAAAGCATTAGCGCAATTGGCACTAAGTGAAGAAGAGTTAAAATGGATGCCCGATCAAGCGCAAACCATTCATCGCTTATTAGGTGCCCAACCGGAAAGTCAGCAAGTTCGTTATCATCGCGATAATCCGCTACAACTTGATATCTTGGTTATAGATGAAGCTTCTATGGTGGATTTACCGATGATGGCGCGTTTAATTGAGGCTTTACCGGAACATTGCCATGTTATTTTTCTGGGAGATAAAGATCAGCTCGCTTCGGTAGAGGCGGGAGCTGTTTTAGGGGATATTTGTCGTTTTGCGGATCAGGGGTTTAGCCAACGCCGTTTTGAGCAGATTGATCGCTTAACACAAGGTGAATTACAGAAAGATCCCGCTTCTATGACGACTTCTACTAAGCCAGTTTCGGTGGTCAGTGATTCACTATGTTTATTGCGTAAAAGTTATCGTTTTGGCTCACATTCAGGTATTGGTCAATTAGCTTTTGCGGTTAATCAAGGACAAGTGAAGAGTGCTATGACGTTACTGAAAAAAGCGACAGTAACACAAGAGAGCACTGAGCGAGAAAAACATACCGATCCGCAGGACATCGAATTTATCTCATTAGACACCGATGAGAGCTATATGAAGATGCTTCAAGATGTTGCTAAGGCTTATCATCACTATCTATCGTTAGTCGCGCAAAAAGCAGCACCAGAGACTATCCTTCATAGCTTTAATCAATATCGTTTATTGTGCGCTTTGCGAGAAGGGCCTTTTGGTGTCACAGGACTAAATGAACGTATTGAGATGCTGTTACATCGCCAACGCTTGATACGACGACCTATAAATAGTTATCAGCGGGAGTATATTGGGCGACCAATTATGATCCAGCGTAATGACAGCACATTGGGGCTATTTAATGGTGATATCGGCATTATGCTTAATAACGATGAAGGGGAAATGAAAGCTTTCTTTCAGTTGCCTGATGGCACATTGAAAGCTATTCAACCTAGTCGTTTACCGCAACATGAGACTGCTTATGTGATGACAGTGCATAAATCACAAGGTTCGGAATTTACCCATACGGCATTGGTATTGCCGACACAGTTTTCTCCTATTGTTAGCCGAGAATTACTCTATACGGCGATAACGCGAGCCAAGCAGAAGCTATCACTTTATTCTTCTGAATATATGGTGAAAATGGCGATCCAAACACGTATTCAACGCCGCAGTGGATTAGTTGAAAAACTGCGTTACTGAGTGATTTTTTAATTTAATACGAATTAATATAATTATAGTGAATAGCAAAAGACAGGCTTTGAGAGGGGGAGCCTGTCTTTTTTACTTTATTAATAAAACTACTCTTTATGTAGATCTAAAATTAAGATCTTAGAGCGGCGCTGATAATTATACAGAGCCTGTTTTTCAATAGGTAATTTATCGATTTCAGCAGGCGTAAAGCCTTTTTCTTGGAACCAATGAATACTACGAGTCGTGAGCACAAATAATTTATCTAACCCCATCTGTTTAGCTTGGGTTGATATGCGTTGTAACAACACTTCACCTCGACAAGAGCTACGATAATCAGGATGAACGGCGACACAGGCCATTTCACCTATTTTTTCAGACTGATAAGGATAGAGGGCAGCACAAGCAATGGTGAGATTATCGCGCTCAATAATAGTGAATTGATCAATTTCCATCTCAAGTTGCTCTCTTGAGCGACGTACTAAAATGCCTTGTTGCTCTAATGGACGAATAAGCTCTAATATGCCACCAATATCATTAATATTGGCGCGACGGACTTTCTCGGCACTTTCCATCACAATCTGCGTACCAATACCGTCACGAGAAAATAACTCTTGAACAATGGCACCATCCGCTTGATAGCTTAATAAATGGCTACGCTCAACACCACGACGGCAGGCTGTTACCGCACCTCGTAAAAAACGTACAGTACCTGAGTGATAATCGCCTGTAGTTTGTAATGCTTGAATTCGTTCTTCTGCTTGATTAGGTAAGAGTTCAGACACAATCTGGCCACTTGCATCTACAACCCCTTGCGAAGAGCAAAAGCCAATAAGCTTTTGTGCTTTAAGTTTGATAGCTAGCTGGGTTGCGACCTCTTCAGAGGTTAAATTAAAACTTTCCCCTGTAACAGAGACGGCAACAGGGCCGATTAACACAATGGCATGGTTATCCAACTGACGATGAATGGCCTCTTCATCAATACGGCGAATTTTACCGCTATGGCAATAATCAACCCCATCATCGACACCTAAAGGTTGTGCAATGACAAAATTACCGCTAACCACATTAATATGCGCTCCTTGCAAGGGCGTATTACTTAAACTCATTGATAAACGAGCAGTAATATCGAGTTGTAAGGTACCGGCAGATTGTTTAACTACTTCAAGGGTTTTACTATCAGTAATTCGTGTGTGTTTATGATAGAGCGGAGAAATTTTTTGCTCTTCAAGAGCCACATCGATTTGTGGTCTAGCGCCATAAACCACCACTAACCGTATTCCTAAACTATGCAATAAACCAATATCGTTAATGATAGAGGGAAAGTTCTCATGGGCTATTGCTTCTCCCCCTAGCATAATGACAAATGTTTTACCTCTATGTGCATTAATATACGGAACCGAGTGTCGAAAACCATCGACCAATTCGGTGCTACGCTCTTTCATAAAGCCCCTCTCAAGTGAATTTTTATTCGCATTTAATGTATTTTTATTCTTTTTGAGCGGAAATGGCAAGTAAAATCCGATCTTACTGTTTTAACAGAAGGCAGAATATTTGTATAAAAGTGTGTAATTGTGCTGTTTTTAAGTGACAGTGAAGTGTGGATTCGGTAAAGTTTTTCGTTCAGATATTTTTTGACCGTCTGTTTTAGCACTTTTTGATGTTAATCGTTTTTTTTGGAATATTTTCATGAGTCATTCAGAACATAATCAAACACGTCGTCGTCTTATTAAAGGAATTGGCGCGTTATTGTTATTAAGTGTTAGTCCTGTTGGCTTAGCGGCAACATCATCAGTGGTTGCCGTCAGGGTATGGCCTGCATCGACTTATACACGTGTGACTATCGAATCAAGTAGACCCTTGAAATATCGCCAGTTTGCGTTATCAGCACCAGATAGAATTGTGGTTGATCTTGAAGGTATCCAACTGAATAGCGTTCTGAAAGGTATGGCTAGTCAAGTGCAAACAAACGATCCTTACTTAAAACTTATTCGTGTCGGTCAAAATACCCCAACTACGGTTCGTTTAGTGTTTGAAATTAAAACCCCCGTTCAGCCACAAATGTTTACTTTAAAACCCGTTGCTGAATTTAAAAATCGCTTAGTGCTCGATTTCTATCCAAGCCATGCGGCGACGAGTGAAGATGATCCGCTATTAGCGCTATTGCGTGAATATAACGAAGGGGATTTACAACAAGCAGTGCCTGAACAAACGGATACGCGTAAGCCCGGAAGAGCAGGACGAGATAGGCCGATTATTATCATGATTGACCCCGGCCATGGTGGTGAAGATCCGGGAGCGATGGGGAAATATAAAACTCGTGAGAAAGATGTTGTACTACAAATTGCCCGTCGCTTAAGAGCTTTGATTGATAAAGATGCCAAAATGAAAGCTTATATGACGCGTAATGAGGATGTGTTTATCCCCTTAAAAGTGCGAGTAGCGAAAGCGCGGAAAATGCAGGCTGATCTCTTTGTCTCTATTCATGCAGATGCATTTACCAATCGCTCGGCTAGAGGCTCTTCTGTTTTCGCGCTATCCAAAACAGGCGCAACAAGTAATACCGCACGTTACCTAGCTCAAACCCAAAATGAAGCGGATTTAATTGGTGGGGTGAGTCGAAGTGGTGATCGCTATGTTGATCACGCAATGCTTGATTTAGTACAGACCGCGACAATTAATGACAGCCTAAAATTTGGTAGTGAGGTATTAAAATTATTAGGTGGCGTGAATAAGCTACATAAAAATAAGGTCGATCAAGCCGGATTTGCGGTTTTAAAAGCCCCTGAGATCCCTTCTATTTTAGTAGAGACGGCTTTTATTAGTAATATTGAAGAAGAGCGAAAGCTCAAAACGGCTAAATTCCAGCAACAAGTTGCTGAATCTATTTTCAAAGGTATTAAAGCCTATTTTGCTAATGGTGGGGAACTGACATTAGCTGATCGAGGCTGATCTCGCTATACAACTACATACAACTACAACTTATTTTTGAGACTTCTAGTGGGAAATAAATAGTTATTTTCTACTAGAGGTAACAACTTATTATTTTTTATCCAATAAGTTAAATCATAACTCAGTAACAGGGAGTATATTGGTTATTGTAAATAGAGTAGGGATTAAGAGAGTATTTAATGGGAATTTGTAGAAAATAAAATTAGGAAAGGATTGGTTGCGGGGGCCGGATTTGAACCAACGACCTTCGGGTTATGAGCCCGACGAGCTACCATACTGCTCCACCCCGCGTCCGAAAATATTTATAGAAATTGGTTGCGGGAGCCGGATTTGAACCAACGACCTTCGGGTTATGAGCCCGACGAGCTACCAGACTGCTCCATCCCGCGACTGAATCTATAAATTTTAACTTACTGCGTATGTTGTGAATTGGTTGCGGGGGCCGGATTTGAACCAACGACCTTCGGGTTATGAGCCCGACGAGCTACCAAGCTGCTCCACCCCGCGTCTCCACAGAGGGGCACTATACTCAGGATCTGATAACTTGCAAGTTTTTTATGTAATTTTTGCCATTTTCTTTTAAAAACGGTCAGAAATAATACATAGAGGTGTAATTTTAGACAGTTATACTTTAGATAACACACTAAATGGTGAAGCCGATAATTAAAAAAACCGCAACCACTTCTGTATCGATATCTTTCTTGATTGGGCTTTGGTATCTTTCTTGTCATCAACTCTTTTTAAAGTAGGAATATAAGTAAAAAATGGTTACTTGGCGAAAATCGTTGCTTTTGGGGATATTAGCGCTTGCCTTAACAGGCTGCCATCGTCCAACAGATCAGGGGCAACAGTATAAAGATGGTAAGCTTAAGCAAGATCTTATTGAAGTTAACTCGCCAAATACGCAAGGCAAGCCCATTAATGGCTCAGATTACCTTGAACAAATTAACCAAATAAATCAAACATCTTCACGTCTATACAATAGTAATCAAGATACTTATCAAGCAGTGGAAAATTGGTTACGCTCAGGGGCAGATACGCGTCAATTACGTCAATTTAATATCGCAGCCTTTCAAATGGAAGGGGAAGATAATTATGGGAATGTAAAATTTACCGGATATTATACCCCTGTTTTAGAAGCACGTTTAACGCCACAAGGTGACTTTAAATATCCGCTCTACCGTATGCCAGCCAAAGTGCGTGGTAAATTGCCTTCACGAGCGGCTATCTATAACGGTGCTTTAAGCCCCACTTTAATTGCCGCTTATAGTAACTCCATCATGGATAACTTTATGATGGAAGTGCAAGGCAGTGGCTATGTCGATTATGGTGATGGTAAACCTTTAACCTTCTTTGGTTATGCTGGGAAAAATGGTCATCCCTACCGCAGTATTGGTAAAGTGCTGATTGATAATGGTGAAGTTGAAAAAGAAGCGATGTCAATGTTGGCAATTAGAGAGTGGGCTGATAAGCATAGTGAACAAGAAGTCAGAAAATTATTAGAACAGAACCCTTCTTTCGTTTTCTTTAAACCTGAACCTTTTACGCCAGTAAGAGGGGCAAGTGCTATTCCGCTGATTGCTAAAGCGTCAGTGGCTTCTGATAGAAGTATTATCCCCGCAGGAACCGTATTATTAGCGGAAATCCCTATTTTAGATAATACCGGTAAGTTTACTGGACAATACCAAATGCGTTTAATGGTTGCTTTGGATGTGGGGGGAGCCATTAAAGGACATCATTTCGATATTTATCATGGTATTGGTAAAGAAGCCGGACAAATGGCGGGTTTTTATAATCATTATGGACGTGTATGGGTATTAAAAAAATCGCAACCCACCTTACTGAACCCCATACAGTAAAACGATTGACTATTTATATTGTCATATTAACGGTAAAATGAGCAAACGCCATGGCTATTGATTAACAATAGCCATGATTATTTCTGCTATCTAGGTTGTTATCGCATTATGCAAAATTCATTATCAGACTCCTATCTGCAACGCTTTTCTGGTATTGGCCGTCTTTATGGACAACAAGCGCTGTATTATTTTTCTCAGGCACATATTTGTGTTGTCGGCATTGGTGGCGTTGGTAGCTGGGCTGCAGAAGCCTTAGCTCGCAGTGGGATCGGCGCTATTACGTTAATTGATATGGATGATGTGTGTGTCACCAATACCAATCGACAAATTCATGCGCTAAAAGAGCATGTCGGCCAGCCTAAATGTGAAGTGATGAAGCAGCGAATTTTGCAAATTAATCCTGAATGCAAAGTTACTTGTATTGATGATTTTGTTACGGTTGATAATGTGGCAGAAATGATGCAAAACTCATTTGATTATGTGATTGATGCTATTGATAGTGTTAGACCAAAGGCCGCATTATTAGCTTACTGTCGTCGCTATAAAATTCCTGTTATCACCACTGGTGGCGCAGGCGGACAGATTGATCCAACTCAAATCCAAGTCGTCGATTTAGCGAAAACCATTCAAGATCCATTAGCCGCTAAATTACGTGAGCGTTTAAAATCTGATTTTAATGTTGTGAAAAATAGCAAAGGTAAATTAGGCATAGATTGTGTTTTTTCAACCGAGCAATTAGTCTACCCTCAAGGAGATGGTACGGTGTGTGCGGCCAAAAGTACTGCCGATGGTGTCAAGCGTATGGACTGCTCAGCGGGTTTTGGCGCGGTGACAATGGTAACCGCTTCCTTTGGTTTTATTGCCGTTTCTCATGTATTAAAGAAGATGTTAGCTAAGGCGCAACGTACTCGTCATACTTCAAGTTGTAGCGTTGTTGACCGCATTCATTCGCACTAGTCACATACTGATGTATGCTCCTAGCGACTCATTCACTTGTCGCCTAGCTACACCTTGAATTATTTAGAGTAGTACTCGTGATACTTCAAGTTGTCGCGTTGTTGACTGTGTTTATTCGCACTAGTCGATGTATGCTCCTAGCGACTCATTCACTTGTCGCCTAGCTACACCTTAAATTATTTAGAGTAGTACTCGTGATACTTCAAGTTGTCGCGTTGTTGACTGTGTTTATTCGCACTAGTCACATACTGATGTATGCTCCTAGCGACTCATTCACTTGTCGCCTAGCTACACCTTAAATTATTTAGAATAGTACTCGTGATACTTCAAGTTGTAGCGATGTTGATGGTGCTCAATCGCACTAGTCACCTAGTTGCACTTTGGAGCATTTAAGCGTATTGATCCACCATACAACAAGCTGTACACATTGACTTGTTAGGGTTGAGATGTCTGTGTGAGCGACGTTAATCGCGCAATAATGGCATTGACACCATCAGTGCGTGATTGGCTAATTTGATTAGCCAATCCTAATTGTTCAAAAATAGCTAATATATCGATATTGGCTATTTCTTGTGCTGTTTTATTCTCAACTGTTGTTAAAATAACCGCCAGTAAGCCTTTTACAATTCGCCCATCACTATCACCATAAATATGGTATTTGCCGTCATTGTTTAACTCAACACCTAGCCATACTCTATTTTCGCACCCTTTGATTTCGTTTTCTGTTGTTTTTAATTCATCAGGTAATGCGGGTAATTTTCTTGAAAGTTGGATCAATTGACGATATTTATCTTCCCATGATTTAGATTTCTGGAAGTCTTGAAATAATCCATCTAAGGTAATGTCATGACCAAAAGGGTGTTGTGTATTATTACTCATATTTAATCTTCATCTTTTAATAAGGACAGTGCGAATTTAACCGCATCAACTAACCTATCAATATCAGAAAGTTGATTATATGGCATAAAAGAAGCGCGTAAACAGCCAGAGATGGTTAAAGCATCGATTAAGGGTTGTGCGCAGTGTTGCCCTGTGCGTAAAGCAATACCTTGTTCCGCGATTAATGCCGCTAAATCACTGTGATGAATACCCTCAAAATTAAAAGCGAGTACCGGTGAATGAGGCGCGCGGTAGCTGATAAAACCCTCCAGTTGCTCAAGACGCGCCTGTGCTTTATCTGCCAGAGTTAAGGCGTATTGATTGGCTTGCGCCATATCTTGCGTTTGTAACCAATCTAATGTTGCTGAAAAAGCAATTACAGCAGCTATGTTAGGGGTGCCTGCTTCAAAGCGATGAGGAATAGCCGCGGGTACAAAACCGTTAAAGCTTGCCGTGGTTAACATTTTTCCGCCCCCTTGCCACGCAGACATCACTTCTAAAAGTTCGCGCTTTCCATAACATACGCCAAGGCCATTGGGACCATATAATTTATGGGCAGAGAAAGCATAAAAATCGATATCAAGGGCGCTGATATCCGTTGCATGATGAGCTATGCCTTGTGCACCATCAACCACGAGTAAACAGTCATCATATTGATGTACACATTGAGAAACTTTATCTAAGGCGATTTGTGCACCGGTGATATTCGACATTTGGCTTATTGCCACTACTCTTGTTCTTGCCGTAAGTAATGTCGTCAGTGTGGCGATTGAAGGTAAAAAGTTATCTTCAATCGGCCAGCGAATAATTTTGGCCCCAGTCTGCTCTGCTAACATTAACCAAGGAATAAGATTGGCGTGATGCTCTTGTTCGCTAACAATAATTTCATCACCGGCTTGTAATCGTGGGCGGAAATAGCCTTGAGCAATAAGATTAAGTGAGCCTGTGGTGCCTTGCGTCCAAATAATAGTATCGCTATCTGCGACGTTAAGTAATTGAGCGACTTGCTGACGTGCTTGCTCAAAGTGTTGTGTCATCTTTTTAGCTTGTTGATATTGGCTACGGTGAACCGTCGCTGAGCTATGGCGATAAAATTCATCTGAAGCTTCAATCATAGCTACAGGTTTTAATGCGGTAGCCGCACTATCAAGATAAACAATATTTTCCTCAATAGCAGGAAATTGTTGGCGAAAAACAGTAGGGGAAAATGGTTTCATAATGAGCTTGTGTTAGTCAGTCTAGAAAACGCCGTTATAGTAAGTAAAAATCTAACCGCGAGATTATACGGTTAATAATATTTATTTATAATGAAATTGCTAATTTGTTTACTGTGAATTGCGATAGATTTTTATGGTAACACGATAAAGGTGAGCTTGTTTATAGCATCGAAAATGGAATAGATGTTTATCTACTCAGCGCTGTTATTGCCTATGGGGAAAAGATGTTACACTTTTTTAGCATAATAATAGCTAAGTAGGTGCGCATTTAGCATAAAAATAGGATGTGCAGTCCGTCAGCGTTACGAAGTTAGAGTAAAATTATATATAAAAAAAGCACCGCCTTGGCGGTGCATTATAAAATCACTATGGACAGACAGGGTAAATGTACAGGAAGTGAAAAAAAACAGTAGCATCAGCTACAAAGTCTGGAATTTCCAGACAACTTGCAAACACAACATCACAACCACAAAGCCAAAAGTTTTGCAGTATTGCTACTACACAACTTTTCGTTCCGGCTTAGGAAGTGCGAGTACTATAGGTATTTACTGGCTAATCATCAAGGGACAAATTATAATGCTTCGCATAAAAAAAACTAATAACTAACGTTAGGGTTTACCAACAGCCAAAATAGGGGTTTCACAACAGAATATGTCTAAACGTTTACCTCCACTAAATGCCCTTAGAGTTTTTGATTCGGCAGCACGTCATTTAAGTTTTACTAAAGCGGCTGAAGAATTATTCGTGACTCAAGCAGCGGTTAGCCATCAAATTAAAACATTAGAAGAATTTCTTGGACTAAAATTATTTAGAAGACGCAATCGTTCTTTGTTACTGACCGAAGAAGGTCAAAGTTATTATCTTGATATCAAAGAAATTTTCTCTTCAATTAATGAAGCGACAAGAAAATTACTTGCGCGAAGCGCAAAAGGGGCTTTAACAGTGAGCTTGTCGCCGAGTTTTGCTATTCAGTGGTTAGTACCGAGGTTATCAGGGTTTAATCAGGCTTATCCGGGGATTGATGTTCGTATTCAGGCGGTTGATCGCGAAGAAGATAAGCTTGCTGATGATGTGGATGTGGCTATTTTTTATGGCCGCGGGAACTGGACTGGATTGCGTACTGATCGTCTTTACGCCGAATATTTAATTCCAGTTTGTGCTCCTTCTTTGCTGACAGGTGAAAAACCACTAAAAACCCCGTCCGATCTGATTTATCATACACTGTTACATGATACATCGCGTCGTGATTGGCAAGCTTATGTTCGTCAATTGGAGATCCAAAACCAGATTAATGTGCAACAAGGGCCTATCTTTAGCCATAGCTCTATGGTGATACAGGCTGCAGTACATGGACAAGGTGTTGCATTAGTTAATAATGTTATGGCTCGCAGTGAAATTGAATCAGGTCGATTAGTTAGGCCTTTTCAAGATGTGCTTGTCAGTAAAAATGCCTTTTATTTAGTTTGCCAAGATAGTCAGGCTGAATTAGGAAAAATTGCTGCTTTCCGTCAATGGATTTTATCTCAAGCGGCAAATGAACAGGAAAAATTAGGATTACTGGCAACTTCTTAATATTTGTTTAGGTAAATTAGCTCCTAACAGGAAGGAATAAACAGTGAATAGTCGTACATTGCTTATGTTTTCCGCAATCAGTGGTTTTTTTTATGTGGCTTTTGGGGCATTCGCTACCCATAAATTAGCCCCTCATTTATCGCCACAGCATTGGGAATATATTCAGTTAGCTATGCGTTATCAAATCGTACATACTTTACTACTTGTAGGGTTAGCGGCGATATTAATGCGCAAAACCATTTTATGGCTTTATTGGGCAGGTATTTTCTTTGGTTTAGGCATTTTACTTTTCAGTGGTAGCCTTTATTGTATGGCGCTAACACAGGTTAGGTTATTATCTTATTTTACGCCAATTGGTGGATTTAGTTTTCTTATTGGTTGGATTTTAATTTTTATTGGCGCTTTGCGTCTAAGGACACCGGCATCTCGCCATGAATAAAGTAGCATTATATTGTCGCCCTGGTTTTGAAAAAGAGTGCGCGGCGGAGATAACGGATAAGGCAGGACAAATAGGTGTTTATGGCTTTTCTCGAGTGAAAGAGGGAAGTGGTTACGTCATTTTTGAATGCTATCAAGAAGGTGATGCAGATAAAATTGCTCGTGATGTGGATTTTAGAGGGCTTATCTTTGCACGCCAATTATTTGTTTGTGGTGAATTATTAAAGAACTTACCACCAGAAGATCGTATTACCCCCATTATTGACCAGCTAAAAGGTAGTACAGAAAAAGCAGGTGAATTACGTGTTGAAGTCGCTGATACCAATGAAAGCAAAGAGTTATTAAAATTTTGCCGTAAATTCACTGTTCCTTTGCGTAATCAATTACGTAAAGAAAAGATCTTATTAAAAGTTGAAAATTATAGTCGTCCGGTGATCCATGTCTTTTTTATTGCTCCGGGATGTTGTTACGTGGGCTATTCCTATAGCTTTAATAATTCGCCATTCTATATGGGGATCCCCCGCTTAAAATTCCCAGCAGATGCACCAAGTCGTTCAACTTTAAAACTTGAAGAAGCGTTCCATGTTTTTATTCCTTATGAAGAGTGGGAAGAGCGCTTAGCCAGTGGGATGAGTGCGGTTGATCTTGGGGCGTGTCCCGGAGGATGGACTTACCAATTAGTTAAACGTAGCATGATGGTGCATGCCGTTGATAATGGTCCTATGGCTCCTTCTTTAATGGAAACAGGACAAGTGCGCCACCATCAAGCTGATGGCTTTAAGTTTGAGCCGACGTCAAAGAATATTACTTGGCTGGTGTGTGATATGGTTGAGAAGCCTGCCAAAGTGGCTGCATTAATGACAACGTGGATAGTTAATGAATGGTGTCGTGAAGCAATATTCAACTTAAAATTACCGATGAAAAAGCGTTATGAAGAAGTTGCGCATATCCTTGATAAAATTAGAGCTGAATTAGCTGAGAAAGGCATTAATGCTAAAATTCAGGCTAAGCATTTGTATCATGACAGAGAAGAGATCACGGTACATATCCAAAATATCTGGGCTGCTTATCGTCCTGATCGCGAGTTTTAACTTCATAGAGTTAAGTTCATCTTTTGATGAGTAAATCATTAACAGGCTAATTCTCTATTACAGAGCGTTAGCCTTTTTATTGATTAAACTATTTTAAACGTAACTGTTGTAAATTACCGTTTAACTGAATATCAGTACGAAGTGTGGTGATTTGGCGGCTAATAAAAGCAACTTCTTTATTATCACTCAATTTGGTTTGCCATTTTTTTGGCACTTCATCAATGTGTTGATACAGTGACTCTAAATTAGGATAAAGTTGCAAAAGTTCTGTTGCACTTTTAGGGCCAATACCGGGGACACCGGAAACTTTACTGCTGCTAACGCCTGTTAATCCCCAATAATCAGTTAATTGTGTCGGTTTAACACCAAACTCTTGATTAATAAATTCAAGATCGAGCCAGCGTTTTTGGAAATAGTCACGAATACGTATGGCAGGGGAAAGTAATTGGCAATAACCTTTATCTGTTGAAATAATGGTCACATTATGTCCGGCTTGAGCGACTTTTGTTGCCAAAGTTGCGGCCACATCATCCGCTTCATCGCCTCCTGAATGCCAGCTTTTTATACCTAAGTTAAGTAGCATTGCTTTAATTTCTGGAAGCTGTTGGTGCAGATCAGCGGGCATCGGCGAGCGGCCTGCTTTATATTCCGGCAATAACTGATGGCGCCAGCTATTTTCCCTATCATCTTCATCAAAAACAGCAACCGCGTGAGTAGGCCGTGTGTGATTAAGCAATTGATTCACGCTATGTTCACACACTGTCAGGCATGAAGAACCTGATGCCGCATGAATACGGCGGATCAGGTTTAATGCATCAATGATCAGCAAATGTACCATAATTAATTAGCTGATGATCTCGTAACAAGGTTGATAAGCACTACCACCAGGTAGTTTCATACGATGTTGTTCGACAAAACCCGCCAATAAAATATCCATACGGCGCATAATATCGCTTTCGCCGTGAATTTTATAAGGGCCATGAGCTTCTATCGCCTTCATTCCCACTTCTTTTACGTTACCTGCGACAATACCGGAAAATGCACGGCGTAAATCAGCCGCCAGTTTTTCAGGAGATTGATGCGTGCTTAAATTAAGTGATGCCATATTTTCATGAGTTGGCTCGAAAGGATGTTGTAAGTCCGCATTAATTTTTATTGACCAATTGAAGCTGTAAGCATCCCCTGTGCTACGACGGTTATCTTTTACCAATGGCATGTATTTCTTCATAATACGAGCCACTTCAGCCGCATCATCGACGATGATTTGATAATGACGTCGTGCATCTTCACCTAAGGTATTAACAATAAAATCATCGAGTACTCGGAAATAGTCTGCACTCTCTTTAGGACCCGTTAAAATCAGTGGCAGTACTTGTTCTTGGTTTTCTGGTGACATCAGAATACCAAGTAGATAGAGTAGCTCTTCTGCGGTTCCTACGCCCCCTGGGAAAATAATAATGCCGTGGGCAATACGAACAAAAGCTTCCAGACGTTTTTCAATATCTGGCATAATGATAAGTTCATTAACCAGAGGATTTGGTGGCTCTGCGGCGATGATTGATGGCTCTGTAACACCAATAAAACGGCTATTTCTATAACGTTGTTGAGCGTGACCCACTGCTGCGCCTTTCATGGGAGCTTCCATAGCTCCAGGTCCACACCCAGTACAGATATTTAGTTCGCGTAACCCTAATTCATTACCGACTTTTCTACCGTAAAGATACTCTGTTTCATTGATGGAGTGTCCACCCCAGCAAACGATCATATTTGGATCTTCATCGATATGTAGCGCTCTTGCATTACGTAAGATAGAGAAAATGGTGTTTGTTATATGGGCGCTGTTTTCAAGGTTTAAATGTAGGTCGCGTTTTGCCGTGGTTATTTGCCCATGCACAAACAAAATATCGCGCAGTACAGCAAATAGGTTTGCTTGTAGAGAGCGAATAATTTTTCCATCAACAAAGGCATCTTCTGGGGGATTAACTAGCTCTAATTTTACACCACGTTCGCGACGCAGTACGTTAATATCAAAATCTTGGTATTTAGATAACAGTTCTTTACTACTATCAGTAAGGCTACCAGAGTTGAGAACTGCAAGTGAACAGTTACGAAACAGTTGATAAAGATCACTGCTGGCTGTTCTTTTAAGCATATCAACTTCTAGCTGTGAAAGCAGATCCATGGAACCTAATGGGCTGACATGAGTTATCACGTAGGACTCCTTTTTCTCCCGAAATAACAAACTGAAGTGCAACTGATCTCTGTATAACATAGATCATATTAACATACAGGCATTATTCACGTTATTGTCTGGCTAAGCGACCAGTTTCTGGAACAAACTCACAATTACTACGCCAAGGATTAATATCTAATCCTCCACGGCGAGTGTATCTTGCATAAACCGTTAATGTGTCTGGTGAACAAAATGTCATAATATCGTGGAATATTCGCTCAACACACTGCTCGTGAAATTCATTATGCTGTCTAAAGGATACAAGATAGCGTAGTAGTTTTTCACGGTCGATTTTTTTGCCTTTATATTGGATCATCACAGATCCCCAATCAGGTTGGTGCGTGATCAGGCAATTTGATTTTAGCAGATGACTAACAAGCGTCTCCTCAACCAGTGTATCTGTTGTTGATCCGTTTAACCATTGGCTATCGAATTGGTAATTATCAATTTCAATAGGTTGGTTATCAATGCACTCTCCTACAAAATCGACAATAGGCTGTGAGGTAAAATGGGAAAGTGGGTAAAGCGTTAGATGCACCCTGCCTTTAGCACAAGCAGTTAAATCTTTGAGTAATGTTTCTTCAACAATGTGCCAATTTTCAAAACGAGTTTGATTAAAGCTATTGAGATAGAGCTTAAAGCTTTTTGATTCGATGAGATTTTCTGTCGTTGCATCTAATTCTACATGGCCAATAGCCACTTGAGGTAAGCCTTGGCTGTTGAGCCAAGATAGCTCATACATTGTCCAGATATCACCACCATGAAAAGGTAGATTGTCAGCAGTTAAAGAGAGTGAATCTCGATTTAAGCGACGAGGTACACCTTGTAATAGACTCGCATCATAGTGTGTGTGGTATTGTGTTTCTTTGCCTAATGATAGTGCTTCGAGAGCCTTATCTCCCTGATATAAAGACATAATCGATATCCTAATGTCATCAAAAAATGGAAAGAGCCGTGATTATACTAGCGAAATATCAAGAGTATATGAACGCTTTATTATTGGCGCTCAAAATTACCGGTATTATCAGGTAACATAAGGGATATATTTCTCTTTTTTATGCCTACAGACGATGATAACGATGAATGATATTTCCACTGAATTAAAACAGCTTACGCAAAATTATGTTGATTTATGGCAACAAGAGTCAGGGTTTCCTCCTGCCAGCCATGAGCTTTATGGTGTTCCTTCTCCTTGTATTTCTCGTACCGGAGATAATGTGGTTTATTGGTTACCACAGCCTTTTAAGGGTCGAGATAAATTAGAAAAAGTTGAAAAAGCGATGGGAATTATTATTCGCCCTGAATTACATGACTATTTTATTACGCAATATGCTGGTGATATGCAAGTCCGTTTTGATTCGCTCAACTTTACTCTGCTTCAAATTTGGAGTGAAGAGGATTTTATTCGCCTACAAGAGAACATGATCGGACATCTTGTGACACAAAAACGATTGAAGCTTACCCCGACTTTGTTTATCGGTACAACAGCGTCTGAAAACGATATTATTTCTGTATGTAATCTTTCAGGTGAAGTAATACTAGAAACTTTTGGTCAAAAGAAAAGGGAAGTGCTTGCAGATAATTTATCACTATTTTTAACAAAATTAACCCCTGTTTTTGATAAGTAAGGTAATCATTTAGCTATTTTTTCTGTGAGATATATCTTACAAAAAGAGCATCTTTAGCTTACTAAATGCAAATATTGCGTAATGCTTTTTTTGTTTGTTAAATAATTTCAATGGATTAATCATACATTGTTTTTCGTGATGGTTTTTCTTTATTGATTACCTTTGTTTTGTGGGTTGTTTCACTAACCAATTATTGGCATTCTACCTCCGCCAACTAAGGGATTATTTGGTAACCGTGATAAAGAAAGTAATCAAGGATGTAGGAAATAGGATATTTCCATTAATACAAGATATAGACTTTCATCATCATGGATGACAGATGACAATAAAACGGTTCTGCTAGGATGCAGGTATTATATTAGATAATCATATCTTCTTGTCTAAAGGGGCTACGGCCCCTTTATTTTCTATTTGCTTTTCACTCTTTCAGCCCCAATGTTATGCTTATTCTGTTTTTATGTAAGGAATAAACAATGACCTCAGAACAACACATTTTAGCAAGACTGTTATTAATTGAAGAAGAGATGAAAAACATAGGGTTATGGCAATTGGATGCGCCTAATGATGAGGCTTTTGCAAGCTCAGAGCCTTTTTGTATTGATACAATGGAGGCGCATGAATGGTTGCAATGGGTTCTGATCCCTCGTTTATCTTCTCTTATTGACAGTGGTATGGCATTGCCGACGGCTTTTGCTATCGCACCTTATTATGAAGAAGCATTTAAGGACGATGAGACGCGTGATTATGTGGATTTACTCAATCACCTTCGTGAACTTGATGCGTTATTTAAGCAATAAGGTCAATGATGCTAGATATTATTTATCAAGATGAATATCTTGTGGCGGTGAATAAACCGGCGGGCTGGCTTGTTCACCGCAGTTGGCTTGATAGGCATGAAACCGTGTTTGTGATGCAAACATTAAGAGATCAAATTGGTCAGCATGTTTTTCCTGTTCATCGTTTAGATAGACCCACATCCGGAGTGCTATTAATGGCGCTCTCTTCCGAGGTTGCAAGAACACTTTCAGTCTGTTTTGAACAACATCAAATGGAGAAAGTGTATCATGCAGTTGTGCGTGGCTATGTTGAAGGGCCAATGATAATTGATAGTCCACTTGTTGAAGAGCATGACAAAATCGCTGACAAATTTGCCTCTCAACCTCCTAAAATTCAACACTGTATTACGCATTGTGTGCCACTTGCAAAAGTGGAAAAAGAAGTGGCGATAGGGCGCTATCCAACATCGCGTTTTAGCTTATTGGAATTACGTCCTGAAACGGGGCGTAAGCATCAATTGCGCCGTCATATGTCTCATATTCGTCACCCTATTATTGGGGATACAGCCCATGGCGATTTACGACAAAATCGTGGGGTCGTAAATCATTTTCAATCACATCGTTTGATGTTACACGCAAGTCAGCTAAACTTAATTCATCCGATCACTCAACAACCACTTAACTTAACAGCGAAGTGGGATCTGCCATGGCAACATCTGATTAATCAGTTTGGCTGGCGTGGTCTAAAGCCCGAATTAGAGCAATTCGGTGAGGATTTAGCTCACCATTTTGTACTTTCTGATATTTGAATATTGCTTACCTGTCGTGACTATCAAGACTTATTTACTTAAGTTTTGGTAGTTTGCGCAATATTTATTCCTCAATAACTGGTTGTAATATAAAAAGTTACTTTTATTGATAAAAGATATGAACTGAAACGTGACAGCTATCATATATTCAATAATGGATTTATTTTATGATGTAAAATAAATAGAGCTTATTATTAGATAAGTTAATTGAATAAACCTACCTTAACTTTAAACAAATAAAAAACTTATAACACATACAACCCATATTCGGGAGTCTGCTTGATGTTTAAAAACCTATTTGTTGTTTTACAAAAAATTGGAAAATCCTTAATGTTACCGGTATCTGTGCTGCCTATTGCCGGTATCTTACTAGGGGTTGGGTCTGCGGGACTATCATGGATCCCTGTCTCTGTTTCTCAAGTGATGGCAGAAGCGGGGGGCTCGGTTTTCTCTAATATGCCACTGATTTTTGCTATTGGTGTGGCGTTAGGTTTTACCAATAATGATGGTGTCTCAGCTCTTGCGTCCGTCGTTGCCTATGGCATCATGTCAAAAACCATGCTGGTGGTGGCACCTTGGGTCTTAGGGTTATCTCCTGATAGTGTTGAAATACAACGTTTAACTGATACGGGGGTACTAGGTGGGATCATTGCTGGTATTATTGCCGCATCAATGTTTAACCGCTTTTATCGTATTAAACTTCCTGAGTATTTAGGCTTCTTTGCAGGTAAACGTTTTGTACCTATTATTTCTGGTCTGATTGCGATTTTTGTCGGTATTCTTTTATCCTTTATTTGGCCTCCTATTGGTACTGCTATTCAACGTTTTTCTGAGTGGGCAGCGTATCAAAATCCAGCCGTTGCATTTGGTATTTATGGTGTTGTTGAGCGTGCGTTAGTGCCATTTGGTCTGCATCATATCTGGAATGTACCATTCCAAATGCAAGTGGGTGAGTATGTAAATAGCGCAGGACAAGTGTTCCACGGTGATATTCCACGTTATATGGCAGGTGATCCAACTGCGGGGATGTTATCAGGTGGCTTCCTATTTAAAATGTTTGGTCTACCCGCGGCAGCCATTGCTATTTGGCATACAGCACGCCCTGAAAACCGTGTAAAAGTTGGTGGGATCATGATTTCTGCGGCATTGACTGCCTTTTTAACAGGGATCACAGAGCCAATTGAATTCTCATTTATGTTCGTAGCACCTATTCTTTATGTTATTCATGCCATTCTTGCCGGTTTAGCATTTGTTATTTGTATCTTGTTAGGTATGCGTGACGGTACAAGTTTTTCTCATGGCTTAATCGACTTTATCGTATTGAGTGGCAATAGCAGTAAACTGTATCTATTCCCAATTATTGGTATACTTTATGCGATAACTTATTACTCTATTTTTCGTTTCTTAATCGTGAAACTCAACCTGAAAACCCCAGGGCGAGAAGTAGAAGATAAAAACGCGAAACAAGCGGATAAAAGTGCGATGGGACAATCTTTAGTCGCTGCTTTCGGTGGTAAAGATAATATCAGTAGCTTAGATGCTTGTATTACACGCTTGCGTATTGGTGTAAAAGAGATTGATAAGGTCGATCGTGATGAGCTGAAAAGACTGGGAGCGGCTGGTGTTGTGGTGGTTGGATCCGGTATTCAAGCAATTTTTGGCCCTAAGTCTGATAATTTAAAAACTGAAATGGATGAATATATTAGGTCTTTGGATTTGACGAAATAGTAGAGACTTATATTATCAAAAAAACACTCGGAATTTTTTATTACGAGTGTTTTTTGATATGTATAAAGTAGTTATAACTATCATTTTTGAAAGCTATTTGAATAATATAGCATCATAATTACTATATTAATGATGAATGATTCGGTGATGGTTATGTCTAATATACCTTTAATTAACGTCTTACCTTATGAATTTCTATTAAATTATTTAAGTAATGATGAAATAAAAAATAAAAAAGATGTGTATTTTCTACTGAAGAATGGAGTTCGCTCTTGTACTAATACTGATAATCAAAGAATTGAACAAGAAATTGAAAGAAGTGACCATTTTTCCACTTTAAAAATAGGTAAAAAAAAATTATATATTGAGCGTGATTTCATTAATGATATAATAAAAAGAGTAG